>DAONEN010000011.1:0-3187 GCA_035403105.1 Candidatus Egerieousia sp.
ATACTTGCAAGTATAGCAACCATTGTATCCGCAAGTGCCGTTAGTCCGGACGTTTTAAACAAATTGTCTTTTTTGTTTGAATATGAAGCATAGGTAATAATTGTGCCGCATCCCAAGGATAAAGAGAAAAATCCCTGGCCCAAAGCTGCTATCACAGTACTAGTTGTAACCTTAGACCAGTCTGGCTTAAAAAGAAATTTCATTCCCTCTCCGGAGCCCGGCAATGTAAGAGACCTAACCATAATTACAATAAGCAACACAAACAACACAGGCATCATTACTTTGTTGCATTTCTCTATGCCGTTCTTTACACCCATAAGAACTACAGCACAGGTGCATACTAGAAATATCAACATGTAAAAAGTGTTTTTAGTACTGGATGTGGAGACACTTGTGAAAATGTTATTAAATGCTCCCTGGTCCGCAACTGAAAATTTCATCCCAATTGCCTTAATCAAATAATCAATTGTCCAGCCTCCGACAACACAATAAAATGACAAAACCGTTGTTACTCCAAGCACACAAACAAGCCCGGCATATTTCCACTTGGAACCGGGCGCAAGTACTTTAAAAGCTCCATAAACATCTTGCTGACTGCGTCTTCCAATTACAAATTCGGAAATCATTCCCGGCAAACACAAGAAAACAACGCATATCAAATAAATAATGATAAACGCAGCGCCGCCGTTTGTTCCCACCAAGTACGGGAACCTCCAGAGATTGCCAAGTCCTACTGCTGAACCTATTAGCGCAATAAGTGTCCCGAATGAACTGCCAAATCCGTCCTGCCTTGCCATAAGTTTTTAATATTTTTGGTACGTAATGAATTGGAAATCAATATTATTTTCGGCATCATGCATAACCGGAGATTTTTTTATCTCGGTCCATTCTGTCATTTTTATTTCCGGGAAAAAAGTATCCGCTCCTTCCTTATGAGAATAAATTTTTGTGATATATAATCTGTCGGCGAATTTAAAAAATTCTTTATAGATACTGCCTCCGCCTATTACAAAGAACTCATCATTAGAGTTTTGCGCATAGCGGGCAAGTTGTTCAAAATCATTTGCCAATTCAACCGATGTGTTGGACGGGGTTCCGTCTTTTTTTAATTTTGAAACTTCCGGCAGCGGAAAATTTCGATGTGACACAATAATATTTCTTCTGCCCGGAAGCGGACGCCCTATTGATTCAAACGTTTTTCTCCCCATGATCACAGGATTACCCAAAGTGGCGGCCTTAAAGTATTTAAGGTCTTCACTTATATGCCAAAGGAGCTTGTTTTTTATCCCGACAGCTCCGTCTTCCGCTACTGCAACAATAAGAGACAACATCTTATCTATAACAATTGATATTTACAAAATATTAAAACCCTGCATATTATACGGCAATAGGAGCTTTGATGGAAGGCCACGGATTATAATCTGCAAGTTCAAAATCTTCATACTTAAAAGAGAATATATCTTTTTGGTCTCCGTGTATGATCATCTTTGCAAGTGGTCTCGGCTCTCTGGAAAGTTGCTCTTTAACTTGCTCAAAATGATTAAGATATATATGGGCATCACCCAACGTGTGTACAAAATCTCCCAGCTTGAAGCCGCACACTTTGGCAATCATCATTGTGAACAATGCATAAGATGCTATGTTAAAAGGAACTCCCAAAAATGTGTCCGCGCTCCTTTGATAAAGCTGGCATGATAACGTATTATCCGCTACATAAAATTGGAATAGAGAGTGACACGGCGGAAGAGCCATTTTATCAATTTGCGCCACATTCCATGCAGAAATGATTAACCTTCTGGAATCGGGATTTTTCTTTAGCTGATCCATCAAATTTGAGAGCTGATCAATGGTTTGCCCGTTTCCGCAATCCCATCTTCTCCATTGCGCTCCGTAAACCGGGCCAAGCTCGCCTGTTTCATCTGCCCACTCATCCCAAATGCTGACGCCGTGCTCCTTTAAATATTTAACATTGGTATCTCCCTGAATAAACCACAAAAGTTCATAAATAATTGATTTCAAATGTACTTTCTTAGTGGTAAGCAACGGGAATCCGTCATTCAAATGGAATCTCATTTGATATCCAAAAATACTTTTAGTCCCCACTCCAGTTCTATCATGCTTTATAACTCCCTCATGCATAATTTTTTGAAGGAGATCAAGATACTGCTTCATGCTAAATAAATTCTATTTGAAAAGGTTCTATCGCAAAGTTATTTATTTTTCCTCCAAAAAAACATAAGCTCAAAAAGAATAACCCTTTTGACTCTTTTTGTTTCATAATTGTGGCGAAAAAATTTTCAGCAATATTGGCAAATGATCGCTCGCTCCTCCCAAATATTGCGGACCGTTTAAAGTTTTTTTTAATTTTTCTCCAAGAAACATTTTATCTTTTTGCAGCAGAAAATCAGATTTGAAAATCTCCATGCCGGGGTCAGTACAAAAAATCCACTGTGCGCTTCTGCTATAGTTTTCCAATGATACATCTTTTTTATAAACAAGATGTTGCGATATTAAAAATTGATCCAGCATCTCCCATCTTCCGTTATATTTGTGAGTCCCCTCGTCACTATGAGAGCTTAAAAAAGATGAGGCGCAGTTTTTAAATCCCGACAGATTTTTCAATGGTTCGGATTCCGGAGTGTCATTAAAATCTCCCATGAGAATAATATTTGCATCCGGCCGGGATTGAAGTATGGAGTCTGTAAACCAACGCACTATATTAGAAACCAGCATTCGGTTTCTTAGCGTTCTTTTTGCTCCTCCAAGTTTGGAAGGCCAGTGATTAACTAGCACATGCAGTGTATCTAATTCATTTACAATCCCCTTGGCATAGAGCACCCATCTGGTTTTAAAATTTTTCAAATCTGCATCTTTGCCGCCGGCAACTTTTGAAAGGATGGAACTGTCGGGAATAAAATCGATTTTTAAAAGTTTAAAACGGGACGGCCTGTAAAGAAGAGCCACATCTATGCCGCGCTCGTCTTGTGAGTCTTTATGTATTATCTTGTAATTAAGACGTGCCAGCGGTGTTTCATTCACAAGTTGGTTTAATACAAATCTGTTCTCTACCTCTGCCAGGCCAATAAGCGCCGGAGGTTCCATTCCTACAGCTCCTGTTTCCTCGCTTGTAGAAATAATGACCTTTGCTATGTCATCTCTCTTTTTCTCAAATTTTTTCCATGTCCAG
>DAONEN010000011.1:3287-5429 GCA_035403105.1 Candidatus Egerieousia sp.
AAATGGTTCACCCAAAGAACATTGTTCCGGCTACAGTAGAAATTGTAGACATTGCCGGGCTTGTAAAAGGAGCCAGCAAGGGAGAGGGTCTTGGAAATCAATTTCTTGCAAATATAAGAGAAACAGATGCAATCTTACATGTGCTAAGATGTTTTGATGATACAAATATTGTTCATGTTAATGGCAGCGTAGACCCTATGAGAGATAAGGAAATTGTTGATACGGAGTTGCAAATTAAAGATTTAGAGACTGTAGAGAGCAGACTGTCTAAAGTTCAGAAACAGGCAAAGACCGGCGGAGACAAGGACGCGCTTAAGCTTTGCAATGTACTGGAACAATACAAGGCGGCGCTGGAAAAAGGCAAATCTGCAAGGACGGTAACTTTTGAAAACAAAGATGAGCAAAAACTTGCAAAGGAGTTGTATTTGCTTACAAATAAGCCTGTTATGTATGTTTGTAATGTGGATGAGAAGAGCGCAAAGAACGGAAATGCTTATGTGGAAAAAGTGAGAGAGACCGTTAAAGATGAGGGGGCGGAGATTTTGGTGCTTGCCGCAAAGATTGAGTCTGATATTGCAGAGATGGAAACTTATGAGGATAAAAGAATGTTTCTTGATGAGATGGGATTAAAAGAGTCAGGCGTAGTGCGTTTAATACAAAGCGCTTACAGGCTGCTTAATCTTGAGACATTTTTTACTCAGGGAGAACCTGAGGTTAGAGCGTGGACTTACAACAAGGGGGATAAAGCGCCTCAAACGGCGGGAGTTATCCATACTGATTTTGAAAGGGGGTTTATTAGAGCAGAAGTGATTAAGTTTCAAGATTTTGTGAAATACGGCTCAGAGGCGGCATGCCGTGCTGCAGGAAAACTTGCCACTGAAGGAAAAGATTACACGGTTCAAGATGGTGATATTATGCATTTTCTATTTAATGTCTAGTGTCTAATATTTAATCTGTCGGGAGCCGCAATTAAATAAAACAACTTGTTAATATTGAATTGATGCTTAATAAAAATCTATTATTGGGTGACGAGGCGCTCGCTCTTGGAGCTCTTCACGCGGGAATTACAGGAGTATATGCCTACCCGGGAACACCCTCGACAGAAATTACTGAATTCATTCAGCAGCAACAGCTTACAAAAGAACGCAGTATCCACAGCGAGTGGAGTTGCAATGAAAAAACAGCTATGGAGAGCGCATTGGGCACATCGTATGCCGGCAAACGCGCTCTGGTATGCATGAAACACGTGGGGATGAATGTCTGTGCAGACGCATTTATTAATTCCGGCGTTACTGGGGCCAACGGCGGTTTGGTGGTAACAGCCTGTGACGATCCTTCTATGCACTCATCTCAAAATGAGCAAGATTCTCGTTTCTATGCAGATTTTGCAATGATACCCTGCTTTGAGCCGAGCAATCAACAGGAGGCATATGATCTTGTAAATGAAGCGTTTGACTATAGCGAGAAATTTAAAATCCCCGTACTTATGCGTCTGACCACACGTATGGCACATTCACGTGCAGTGGTTGAAAGTAAAGAGGCTCGCAGGGAAAATGAATTACATTATCCAGATAATCAGCGGCAATGGGTAACTCTTCCGGCTAACTCCATAGTCCGAGGTAAGCAATTAATAAAGGACTACGCGGAATTTGAGAATCAATCTGTGACAATGGGCAACAATGTACTAACGGATGGAAAGGATCATTCAATGGGCGTTATTGCCTGCGGTTTAGGTTACAATTACTTAATGGAGAATTTCCCGGACGGCTGTCCTTATCCCGTACTTAAAATTACACAATATCCGTTCCCTAGAGCTTTGGCTCATGAATTGGCAGGCAAATGCAAAACTATTCTTGTGATAGAAGAGGGACAGCCTCTTGTGGAACAAAAACTGGCCGGAGTGTTTGAAACCGGTATAACAATCAAGGGACGTTTGGACGGGACGCTTCCCAGAACAGGGGAACTGTCTCCGGATTGCGTACGCATTGCTACGGGTTTAAAACCACATGATGCTTTTGCTCCATCACAGGTTATCGTGCCACGTCCTCCGGCTCTATGTCAGGGATGTAGCCATCGCGATTTTTATACAGCTCTAAATGAGGCATTAAAAGAATATCCAAAAGCACGAGTTTTTGGAGATAT
>DAONEN010000011.1:5529-8050 GCA_035403105.1 Candidatus Egerieousia sp.
GGCGTGGGGGGACAAGGCATCCTTTCCATTGCCACCATTATAGGTTGGGCAGCGCTCGACCAAAATTTACACCTCAAACAGGCAGAAGTTCACGGCATGAGTCAGCGCGGAGGTGAGGTGCAAAGCAATTTGCGCCTATCCAACAATATTATTTTCAGTGACCTTATACCCCGTGGCAACTGCGATTTGATAATCTCGCTTGAGCCCATGGAGGCCTTGCGCTACCTGCCATGGTTAAGCGGTCAGGGTTGGATTATCACCAATACTTCCCCTTTTGTTAACATCCCAAATTATCCTGATGTGGAGATAGTTAAGACTGAACTTGAAAAAGTTGGCCGCGTCATAATGATTGACGTAAATACCATAGCGGGAAATTTAAAATCTCCGCGCAGCACCAATATGGTTCTTCTGGGTGCGGCAGCTCCTTTTATCAAGATTCTTGAACCGAAGAACCTTATAGATGGTATTCGCAATACTTTTGCCGCCAAGGGAGAAAAAGTTACGGAAACCAACGTAGATGCTTTTAAAGCCGGCTGCGATTTTGCCCAAAAACATCTAAAAAACAATTAAATAAATATTACCTATGCAAGCAATCGATAGAAAAATAATCGACAGCGTGCTCGGCGATATGAATATAGAGAATATCGCTCAGGCTACCATACGTCAATGTGTAGCCGTGAGTCGCGCTCTAGAGGAAAAGACAGGGGAAAAATTTATCCACTTGGAAATAGGCAGTCCAAGTATTCCCGCCAATGAAATAGGAGTTGAAGCACAAATTGATGCGCTCAAGCGTGGTGTGGCCTCCGTTTATCCGAGCATTAGCGGAGAGCCCGTGCTAAAAGAAACAGCGTCACAGTTCATAAAAGCTTTCATTGACATAGATATTAACCCCAAGGGTATTATTCCCACGGTGGGCTCAATGCAGGGTTGCTATAACCTTCTGCTTGAATGCTCGCAACTTAATCCCCAAAAGGACACAATTCTTTACATAGACCCGGGATTCCCGGTTCAACACACTCAGGCAGAGGTCCTTGGAATAAAAAGTAAGGGCTTTGACATCTATGAGTATAGGGGAGAGAAACTGAAGGGAAAACTGGAAAATTATCTGAAAAAAAATAACATTTGTGCCATTTTATTTTCTAACCCCAACAACCCTTCCTGGGTTTGTCTCACCCCGGATGAGTTAAAGATTATAGGTGAACTGGCAACAAAATACGATGCAATTGTACTTGAAGACCTGGCTTACTTTTGCATGGATTTTAGAAGCGATAAATCCCAACCTTTTGAACTGCCGTTCCAGCCTTCAGTTGCCAAATATACAGACAATTACGTTTTAATGATTTCAAGTTCAAAGGTGTTCAGCTATGCTGGTGAACGTATAGCAATAGCGGCCATATCGGACAAGCTATACAATCGCGAGTACCCGGAACTTAAGAGACGTTACCACATAGCTCGTTTTGGAGACAACTATCATTTAACATATTTATACACAGCATCATCCGGCACATCTCATTCTCCGCAATTTGCATTGGCGGCAATGATGCGGGCATCTATTGAGGGTAAATTAAATTTTGTACATGTTACTTCAGAATACGGCCGCCGTGCAAAACTGGTAAAAGAAATTTTTATAAAACATGGCTTTAACATAGTCTACGCAAAAGATTTAAATGAAAATGTCGCAGACGGTTTCTTTTTTACCGTAGGATACAAAAATATGGATAGCCGTACGTTGCTTATGAAACTTATGCGCTGCGGCATTATAGCAATGGCTCTTGATACAACCGGTAGCTTGCAATACGGATTAAGAATTTGTGTATCTCTGCTGGCTCCCGACAGCACAATGCACACTCTTGATGAGCGGCTGGGCATTTTTGAAAGGCTCCAAAACAATTAAACAATAATAACCAGATGAACTACACAAGCGCCGATGAGGCTATGAAGCTCGTACATTCGGGCGACCACATTTACATTCAGGGCAGCACTTCAATTCCGGAATTGTTGCAGGCAGCTTTGGCCAGACGGGGTAATGAACTGCGGGACGTTGTCATTTATTCCGGCTGCAGCATTACTGATAAAGAAGCACCCTTCTGCAAACCTGAATTCAAGGATTCATTTTTAGTTAACAGCCTGTTTTTAAGCTACAACCAGCGCCGTTGGGTACATGAAGGTTACGGGTCTGAAATCCCCGCTTTTTTGGGTGAGATTCCCGGACTGTTTCGCAGCGGCATATTAAAGGCGGATATTACTTTTTTAAATTGTTCTCTTCCGGACGAGAATGGCTATTGCAGTTATGGAATCTCAACTGATTTAACAATGGGAGCGGTAGATTGCTCCAAAATAATAATTGCACAAATCAATAAAAGCATTCCTTACATGTATGGTGATGCTCTAATCCATGAGAGCAAAATAACCGCAGCCGTTGAGTGTGATGACCCTCCTTTTGTAATGAAACTTGGCGCTCCAAATCCAATAGAACAAGCCATCGGCCGCAATGTAGCTAGTGAAATTCACGACGGGGCAA
>DAONEN010000011.1:8150-43153 GCA_035403105.1 Candidatus Egerieousia sp.
CCAATAGAACAAGCCATCGGCCGCAATGTAGCTAGTGAAATTCACGACGGGGCAACACTGCAAATTGGAGTAGGAGGAATACCAAATGCTGTACTTCAGGAGCTTAGCGGCCACAAACATTTGGGATTGCACACAGAGGCAATGACTGATGGTGTTGTGGGTTTGATGAAAAAAGGAATCATTGACAACTCTCTTAAAAAAGTTATGCCAGGCATAAGCATAGGCTCTCTCGCGATGGGCTCTCAGGAAATGTATGAATTCTTAAATTACAATAAACAAGTTGTGATGAAAGATGTGGCCTGGACAAATGACCCGCAAATTATCCGGCAGAATCCTAATGTAGCTGCTATCAATTCGGCTTTGGAAGTAGACTTAACAGGGCAAGTATGTGCCGATAGCATAGGTGATTACATATTTTCCAGTATTGGCGGACAGCATGATTTCATGTATGGCGGAGCCCTGTCTCCCGGCGGCAAAACATTTATCGCGCTTCCTTCGCGGACCGGAAAAGGACATGGAAAAATCACCGCGCATCTTACACCTGGTGCCGGCGTTGTAACCACCAGATTCCAAACACAATACATTGCCACCGAATACGGCATTGTTTATCTGCGTGATAAAAACTATGCGCAAAGAGCAAAAGCCTTGATAAGCATTGCCCATCCAGATGATCGAGAGGCTCTGCAACGAGCCGCATGCGAACGCTTTGGATATTCTTTCCTAAGGTTGAAGTAATAAGTAGTTTTTTAGGGTTTTGGAGAGAAAAATATTATCTTTGCCCCCCTATAATTTTGAGAATTATACATAAAAATATTCAGATATGGCAGTTCTAGAGAAAATGCGCGTTAAGATGGGAGTGTTCATTTCCGTTGTTATCGCCATAGCGTTGTTAGCTTTTATTGTGGACCCGGAGACATTGCAGAATGCAATTTCTATGTTTTCCTCCAAATATGATGTTGGAGAGGTGAACGGCAAGGGTATTTCATCACAATTATTCCAGAAGAGAATAGATTATTTCCAGAAGATTTATCAGATGACCACCGGTCAAACGGGAAGCGACGAGAAGACTACGGAGATGATTAACAATTCTGCATGGCAGAATGAGATGGCTCAGATGGTAATTATTCCAAACTGCGAAAAAGCTGGCTTAGCTGTTGGAGATAAGGAACTTATAGACATGAGCGAGGGAACAGATATCTCTCCCGTCATTGCAAGAGAGGCTAACTTTGCGGGGTCAGACGGAATGTTTGACAAAAATAAACTTCTTCAATTCATTCAGCAGATTCCGCAGGATAACAGCGGCAATCTTAAGATGTATTGGGATTATCTGCAGGAGAATATGACGCAAGACAGAATGTTCACTAAATATGTTACCCTGCTTCAGAAGAGTACCATTATTAATAAAGCTCAGATTCATCAAGCAATAGAAGATAATAATGTTGCCTATAATGTTTCCTTTGTTGTTAAGCCTATTGGCTTTGCCCCTGACTCATCAATCAAAGTTACAAATGAAGATATTAGAGCATATTATGATAAAATTAAAAAGACTCTAAAACAGCCGGAGAGCAGAGATGCAGAATTTGTAGCATTTGAAGTTAAGCCCTCCTCAGAAGATATGGCTCTTGCAAAGAAAGACATAGATAAAGTATTTCAGGAGTTCCAGGGCGTTGCAACTGAGGCAAATATGAAGACGTTCCTGGCAAAAAATTCTGATGCAAAATTTAGCGAAGCGTATTTTAGAAAAGGAGATCTTAATTCTCTTTCTGAGCAGCTGGATGCATTTGCAGCAACAGCATCAGCAGGAGCTGTTTTGCCGGTACAATTTGCCAATAATGTTTATTTTGCAGCTAAGGTTATGGCTGTCAAGGCAATGCCGGATTCTGCATTCGTAAAACAAATCTTTGTTAAAAATAATGAGAAAGAGGCTGACAGCCTTATTAATGTCATAAACAAGGGTGGAAATTTTGCAGCCCTTGCAGCTCAATATGCTGCTGGACAGCAAGTCCCCGCAGGACAAGAGCCCGGAGATATTGGTTGGATGACACAACAATACATGATGCCGGGATTTGAAAAAGTTCTTACCGCAAAAGCGGGAGATGTTTTCAAAGTTAAGAGCAACTATGGATGGCATGTTGTTAAAGTATCTCAGGTTACAAAACCGGTAAGAAAATCTCAAGTTGCCATTTTATCAAAGGAAGCAGTTGCAGGTAAAGAGACATTTGCTAACTATTATGCTCAGGCAAACAATGTTGTTGAGAAGTGCGGAAAAGACATTAATAAGTTTGAACAATACGCACGCTCTCAAAAGCTTACATTATATCCTATTCAGAATCTGACACCGGGTTCAAAGAAAGTGGGCAGCTTTGATGATGTTAAAGAATTAAGCAGATGGATATTTGAAAATAAAGAGAATGAGGTTTCTCCTATCATTTCCGTCAATAATCAATATTTCTTTGTTGCTGCCGTTAAGAAAATCCATGAAGATGGTTATGCCACTCTCAAAGAAGTTGCGCCTCAAATAAAGAATTATTTGACAATGCTAAAAACCGGAGAACATTTGGCTCAAGTATGCAAGAAGACAGTTGGTGCAAATCCCGCGTCTCTTGATATTGTTGCAAATAAACTTGGTTTAACCATCAGTTCACAGAGCGGGGTGACATTTACTAACCTAACACAAAGCCAACAACTTGATCCTAAATTTATTGGAGCTATTTCTGCTGCTGCAAATACAAATAAAATTGTTGGTCCCGTTGCCGGTGATATAGGAGTTTATTATTTTCAGATTGAAGGAAAAGAGAAGGGCGCTTATTTCACAGAGAATGACGCTAAACAAAAAAGCATGCAAACATTTGCAACTCTTGCCAATTACCTTCCTCAGATTATGGCACAAGATGCTAATGTAAAAGATAGACGTTATAAATTCTATTAATAGAGAATCGCTCAATAAAATAAAAAAAGGGTGGCTGTTTCAGTCACCCTTTTTTTATTTACTATTCAATTTTGAGGGAAACAATTTCAATTCTTTTATTAGAAGATTTAAGAATTGTGAAAACATATCTTCCAATTTGAACCGTTGTTTTCTCTTTTGGAAGAGACTCGGTCAGCTTAGTTATCAATCCTGCAATTGTTAAATAATCGGCAGATTCCGGGAGCTTGAAGTCATATTTTTTATTTAGCTCTTTCACTTCCAGTCTTGCGGAAAAAATATACTCGCTGTCACTTATTTTTTTCTCAACAAGCATATCTTTATCCAGCTCGTCATTTATATCTCCAAAAATTTCTTCAATCAAATCTTCCAGCGTTACTATCCCCTCCGTGCCGCCATATTCATCTCTCACCGCAACAATAGAGTGTTGGTTCCTAATCATAAATTCAAGCAAATTCTGAGCATCGTTATTCATTGGCACATAATGAATTGGCCTCAACAATTGTTCAATAGACTTGCCGGGCTCCTTCAAAAAATCTTTTGAATGCACGTAACCAACAATATTATCTATTGTATCGCGATAGACTATCACTCTGGAAAAACCTGATTCAACAAATGTTCTTAATAAATCTGAACTTGAATCATTAATATCTATTGCCGTAATTTCCGTTCTCGGTATAAGGCACTCTTTTATTTTTGTTGTGGAGAAATCCACTGCGTTTTGAAAAATTTCTATATCATTTGCCGCCGGACTCTCCCCATCGTGAACTCCTTCTACTTGTTCAGATAAATTTATTAAATCGGTTTCATTAAAAACTTGAGTCGTGTTCTGTGCCGTATTTTTTCTATTGTAACCCGCAGCTTTAATGATAAACTCTGATAATTTATTTGTTACCAAAGTAAGAGGATAAAATAAGTAATAAAAGAATTTTATAATTCTGTAAAAAGATGAAAAAACGCTGTTTGGATTTAAAAAACATAAAGCCTTTGGGAGAAACTCAGCAGTTATCAGAATTATTAAAGTAGCTATAATTGTCTCAATTATAAGAGATCCGCCAAGTAATGCAGTAATATGTAATGTTATCCACGGACTAAGAATTTTAGCAGCGGCAATACCATAAATAACTGTGAAAATATTATTGCCCATCAGAAGAGAAGAGATGAGACTGCCTTCATCACGGATAAATTGATCCATGACAACTGCGTATTTCTTTCCCTCTTTTTTATCCAGGGCAACCTTTAACCTGTTGCAATGTAAAAAAGCCATCTCGTAGCCAGAAAAAAGGGCAGCAAACAAAAGCGCAATTATAGCTATGATAATATGCGTTGTCATTTTTTCTCTTTCCCCTTCACAAGTAAATTATTCTGCTTTTTAGCCGGTTTTAAGACCGGGCCAATAAAGTTGGCCGTATCCTTATAAAGTCTGTTTAAAATAGAATCTTTGCCCAGTCTGCTGTAACTGTCAAAGGGCATCATTATATCAGCATTGCGGGCCATCTCATCGCTCTCCATTCCATATCCCTGCATAAGACCTCTTGGCGATGACATTTTAACAAAACAATGAGTGTAAATTCTGTGATTGTTTTTGTCCCAGTATAATGTATCAGTTACCATTTTCTCTCCTTTGACATAATTGAAAATTTCCACATTACCGTATGCGGCCCATGTCTCTTTATATGTTTTGGATACGGTGTGTTTTGCAGCCTTTGCGTGAATATGGGTTTCCAGGAATCCGTCGCGATTATAAGAGTAAATATCAAAACCCATGGGAAACAATTCATAAGAGATAGTATCATTCTCATACTTCTCCATTTTCTTTGCCTCCACCCGCATTGTCAGACCGCCGTTTTCTGTCTGCACCGCATATATACTATCTACTATTTGTCTTGGTGCCTTATTTAAATCAACACTCTTTGTAGTTTGGGTTTTTCTCTCACAAGCAACTAATACACAAGACAATACAAAAGCGGCGGCAATTAATAATTTAATTGCTGCCGTTTTGTTGCTTTTAATATGAAGGGAGGCTCTCTGCATTATATAGGGAACCCTAAAATATTACTTGTTTGTTCTAACGGTTGTAGTTGCACTCATGCCGCCGCAAGAAACTGAATAACTCTTGCCGTCTGTCAAATCATACATGAATGCATCTGCTGTCTTAGGAAAATATTGACGATACTTTGCAATATTTCTGTCGGCCTCGCTCGTTAGAGATGGATCTTTCTGCTTAGCTCTAATCATATAGTCAGTAGCAACCCAGAACTTAGCCCTTTGAGTCATTTCATCTCCGCCGCAACCGATTGCTGCCCAAACATCTCCAACAAGCAAATCTGCCTTGCCGGAAAGAGCTCCGTTATATTCAGCCGCACTTCTTGCAGTAGAAACCGCTGCGCCGTAGGCATGATTTCTATAGTAATAATTTGCAAGTTCAAACATATAATCTCCTTTCTTCTTTCCGCTCTCATTATTAGCAGCCTCTTTCAAATAGAATGAAGCCTTCTCTTCATTGCCTTTCTTATTATAAAGGATATAAAGATAATAAGCAGAATTTGCAGAAGGAGACAATTTGTAAAGTTGTGAAACAACGTCAACGAATAACTCAGAATCAGTACATTCATTATCACTCAATAATTTAACAATTACTTTTACAAGCAATGTATCTTCCTTGTTCTCATTGAATCTTGGAGCAAATACTTTTATAAGATTATCGCATGTGGCAACGCCGCTGGAAACAAATGCATTCTGCAACGCAATTTGATCATTCTTTAAAGTAGTATCTGCGGGATTTGCAGTAATCTTTGAGTCAAAAACATCATTCAAAACAGAATACGTATTCATAACCTGCTCATCTGTAAGCTCTTTGGTCTTGTACAGATCTCCGGCTTTAATCATTGTATTAACAATCAAAGATGAATATGAATCAACGCCTCCCTCCTTGATTACATCCATTGACGCATCATAAATTTTCTTAGCCTTTTGAGGATCTTTGCCATAATAACTAATCATATCCATGACTTTGTTCTCATGAGCTCTGTATGCATTTTTTGGATAATACTGCGCTCTTACATCATTAAGCTGAAATAAAGTATCAATTAATCTATCCCTCCCAGCAGCATCACCTTTGTAATTATCAATACAATACTTCAAAATCTTTTGCCCCTCAATAAACATGTTTTGACTTGCTGTCGGAGGACATATTTTATAGGCTTTTCTCCAAAGCGGAGCAGCCTCTTTCATATTGCCCTGCTTGTAAGAATCTCTGTAGAAATTAAGATATTTAACGCAGTTGATGCTGTCGCTTCCAAATTTACCTTGCGCAGACATCTGGCTTGGCATTACAATAAGCGCACCTGCAATTAAACTTAAAATTATCCTTAATTTTTTCATAATACGGTTGTTTATTTTTATAGTTTTATATTATTACTCTTTTTCATGCGGGGGGCAAATTTACAAATTTTATTCATACCTAGGCTTTATGAACCAAATATCGTGCAAGTTCAAGCTCATTATGAATTGTACGTAATTCTCCTTTACAAGATTGTTCTTGGTTGAACCCCTTTGCCCAAAATCTACGGTAAAGTTCAATGAGTTGTTTAACCTAAATACCGGGAAAGACGCCCCAAGCGACATTCCGTAAGTTTTAATCTGTTTGCCGTTAAGTTTAACATATGTATTCTCATAATGCACTCCAGCACGATAAGTCACACGTTTCATATAATAACGGATATCGTATTTATTTGGTATATACTCAAATCCGGCTTTAATAGAATTCTCTGTAACCGGGCTAAAATCTACACCGGGAGTAGCGCTAAAGGACGTGTTAGACCAATTTTGTCTCTGATAATCTATTCCGGCCATCCACTTGTCTCCTTTGCGGACGGAAACTCCAACAGTTAAAATTGCAGGAATCGTAATGTGTTTAATGCTTTTGCTTGTAACAACGGTGTCGGCAATTGAACTATCATAAACATAAGCATATCTTTTTGTAGTTCCCGACAGCGTGCTCTTAAATCTGTAAGAAGCACCCGCTGTAAAAGTGTAATCTTTCTTAAGCTTTTTAAAGTACTGTAGTCCGGCCTCTGCTGCAAAACCATTGGCCTCATAATCCCATCCAGTTTCTACTGTTCTTAAATTGCTTGATGAGTTAAAATCTATATCTGAGTGATTAACAAGGTCTCCAAAATAATAGATACCCTTCAGTCCAAATGAAAAATTCTTAAAGAAATTCATGGCAGCTCCGGCAAATATCTGATTAATACTACCGTCTCCATACTTTCTATATTTTATATCTCCGTATTTTGCAACCAGGGCGTCATCTGTTTCCGTCGTCTCAAATTTATACCCTATATTACTGAAGGGAGCAATTCCAACAACAAGAGCGGACTTATGATATATGGGTGCCGAAAAGACAAAATTATTGATATTGAATGTATTATATGCAGAGTGATTTTTGCTGTCCTTGTTATAAATATTATTTGACTTTAGACCAAAATCAAACAAAAATGAGAGCGTATCTCTCTCCGTAATGGAGGCCACGTTAGAGTAATTAATATACCTAACATCTCTTATACCTGCGCTGATTCCGCCCATTGACTTGGTAATTGCATTACCCTGCTGTTCAAGGTCTCCAATTCCATAGAGCGAATATGGAGTATAAGTCCCCAATGCATCTGTTCTTTGCGCCCTTGCAACTTGCGCCCCAAACAGAAACGCAGCAATCATTAAATAACCCCTTAATTGTCTCTTAATTTGCATAATAATCCGCTATATGTGCCAACCCCAGCAAAACCATATTCTGCATTGCAAAGATGCTGTTTTTCATTTTGGCCGCAAAATAAAAAGCATCGCCGCCTGTAAATATGATAGTATGCCCCGGGTACCTATTTATATAACCCTCTACTTCAAATATTAGACCGAAAACAACGCCGGCCGTCATAGCGCCTGTTGTAGTAACTCCAATTGGAGGAAAAACAAGGTCCGGAGAAATAAACGGAAGAAGCCCCGTAAACTTGTTCAAAGCCCTGAACCTGCTTCTGCAACCTATTGATATATTGCCTCCTATGTACTTTCCGGCTTTATCTATAAAATCTACGGTAAGCGCCGTACCAAAATCAAATTTAATGCAATCCTGCCCCTTAAACATTATTGCAACTGCGAGCGCTGAAGCTATTCTATCGGCCCCAAGTTCCTTAGCATTAAAGTTGTACCCAAGATCTATCGGGAGCTTTGTGCGGTAATCTAAGATAACCAAATTACGGCACTTTGACTTTAACGCCCTCTTTATAGGGACATTAGATGATCTAACATTGCTAACAACTATTACGTTGATTTTACTTTTAACTTTACTTATGACCGATAAAATAAATGTAAGGGCATCTCTTCTTGGGCTTCTGCGCATATCGCCAATTCTACCATCCCTATAGAAAACAACCTTGCAATTTGTATTGCCAATATCTACAAGAAGATTCAGGTTTGATGTTATTTTTTTTCTGGCATTATCAACCATTTGCCGCTCTATTTTAGGGGTGCAAAGATAGTAATATTTGATTTACAATATTGTAACCTTTCTCAATGGAATCAACCCCGGGTACATTTATCCACAACTTATTACCAGAGTCCTTTACTGCACATCCACGCTGAATGCTCGCCCACTGTAAAATCCAGGCAAAAGTTTCAGTCTTATAATAAGCTGAATTTTGGTCACTTACAAAGTACAGCAGCATTCTTTTCTGCTTAATCACAATCCTTTCAAACCCAAGTCGCAACGCAGCGCGCCTTATCCTCACAACGTAAGCAAGCTGCATCACTTGCTGCGGAATATCTCCAAATCTGTCGCGGAGAACATTTAAAAATTTATTTATCTCTTCTTCTGATGTTATAGTATCAAGTTCTTTATACAATCTTATTTTCTCTGTGGTTTGAGGAATGTAATCATCAGGTATATAAGCTTCTAAATCAGTGTCTACTGTACAATCCGTAATAAATCCTCCAGGGAGTTTTAATCCCATCGTTCTCTCTTTTACAATATTTCTGACTGCCTCGGCATCAGTTTTGGCATTCTCTTGTTTTTCTCCCGACAGCGTATCTTCTGTATTTATTTGCCCTTCTGAATTAATCTCCGCAAAAGCCTCATTTAAAATCCTTTGGTATGTCTCAAATCCCATCTCTGCAATAAATCCGCTCTGTTCGCCTCCAAGCATATTGCCTGCACCTCTAATATCCAAATCTTGCATGGCAATGTTAAAGCCGCTTCCCAAATCAGAAAATGCTTCTATGGCTTTTAACCTCCTGCGCGCATCCTCTGTTATTGAGGTCATAGGGGGAACTATCAAATAACAAAACGCCTTGCGATTTGAACGCCCCACTCTGCCGCGGAGTTGGTGCAAATCGCTCAATCCAAAATTTTGCGCCTGATTGATAATCATAGTATTAGCATTTGGAATATCTATGCCGTTTTCAATAATTGTTGTAGAAATCAGAACATCATAATCACCCCTTATAAACTCCAGCATTATGCGCTCCAGTTCTTTTGACTCCATCTGACCATGACCTACGGCCGTTTTAACTTGCGGACAAATTCTGTTTATCATTTGTTGCACGGCATAAATATCTTCCACTCTGTTATGCACAAAGAACACTTGTCCTCCCCTTTCAATTTCCTCATTTATAGCATCTTTGATAACATCTTCACTAAAGTCTATTATTTCTGTCTGCACAGGAAGTCTGTTTGGCGGAGGCGTATTGATAATGGATAAATCACGAGCTCCTAAAAGCGAAAATTGCAGAGTTCTTGGAATAGGTGTTGCCGTAAGAGTCAATGTATCAACCTCTAATTTCAATTGTCTTAATCTCTCCTTTGCGGCAACCCCAAACTTTTGCTCCTCGTCAATTATTAAAAGACCTAAATCTTTGAACTTTATAGCCTTGTTCAACAGACGGTGAGTGCCAATAATAATATCTAATTTTCCCTCTTCCAGTCTTTTTAAAATACCGCTTATCTCTTTGGTTGTGCGTAATCTGCTGATATAATCTATGTTGCCCGGAAGTTTCTTTAATCTGTCCGTAAATGTCTGATAATGCTGCAGAGCCAATATTGTTGTCGGAACAAGAATCGCTACTTGCTTGCTGTCGCAAACAGCCTTGAATGCAGCTCTTATTGCAATCTCTGTTTTACCAAATCCCACATCCCCGCAAATAAGCCTATCCATAGGACAATCACTCTCCATATCTACTTTAACAACCTGAGTAGCTGTTATTTGGTCCGGAGTATCTTCATACATAAAAGAGGCCTCAAGTTCTTGCTGCATATAAGTATCTGCAGAAAAAGAAAAACCTTTTGATAGTCTTCTTTGAGCGTAAAGATTAATAAGATCCTTTGCTATATCCTTAATTTTGTCTTTGGTCTTTCTCTTAAGAGTATTCCATGCACCGCTCCCTAGTTTATATATCTTTGGAGGCGTCCCGTCACCCGATTTATATTTTGCGATTCTGTGCAAACCGTGAATAGAGACAAAAATTACATCACCGTCTTTGTACATTATTTTGACGGCTTCTTGAACCTTTCCCGCCGCAACTGTTTTAACCAGCCCGCCAAAAATTCCAACGCCGTGGTCTATATGAACCACATAATCACCTATATGAAAAGCGTTTAGCTCTTCTATTGTAAGACGCTCGCTGCGTTCAACTTCTCTTTTTATTTTAACACGGTGATATCTGTCAAAAATTTGATGATCAGTATAGAGGCATATCTTAAGAGCCGCAGAGAC
This sequence comes from Candidatus Egerieousia sp., assembly GCA_035403105.1. Classification (GTDB taxonomy): domain Bacteria; phylum Bacteroidota; class Bacteroidia; order Bacteroidales; family UBA932; genus Egerieousia. The sequence continues at coordinate 18,840 of DAONEN010000011.1, forward strand.
AAAGCCTTCATGAATAGAATAGGGAATAACCTCAAATACGGGATGTTTGTCTCCTGGGATTAATTCCAAATTGTTAAATATAATTTTTAACCTTTCTGCCTGCAGAACTTCTGAGCAACTTATAAAGACTTTATAACCCTCTTTATTCCTGGCAATTATATCATCTCTTAATAAATTAAAATTCTTATTAAAACTTGGCTGAGGAGATATTCTGCAGATTAATTCTGTCTCTGAAATTGCTCCTTTGTTTTTTAATGAAAATCCGTTAAGAGACACCGTCTTAGATTCTTCAAACAAATTGCTTAGATCCTCAAAAGTATCACTCCATATTACCGCATTTCCCTCTGCATATTCAAACAGACTCTCTCCGCCTTCAGCCATAATTTGCTGTTTTTCATATATATTGGGAAATATTTCAACGGAATTCAGTTCATCAGAAGATCTTTGAGTGTTGATATCAAATCGTTTTATGGATTCTATACCGTTTCCAAAAAAATCTACTCTGCACGGAGTATTATCTGCATAAGAAAATAAATCAATAATGCTTCCTCTTACGGCAAACTGTCCAGGTTCTGTAACAAAATCCACCCTCTCAAAATTAGCATTCATTAAAGTCTCCTTAATAAAGTCAAAAGGAAGCTCATCTCCTTTTTTAATTTTAAGAATAGAATTAATTAATGTCTTCTTGTTAAGTATCTGTTCTTTAACGGCATCAGGATATGTGACTATAATTATATTGCCGCCGTCAGATATATTGCCTTTATGAAAATTGTCCAGATATAAATTAATGGAGCTTATTGCTGCACTGCGCTGAACTTTTTGGGAAGAATCTTTAATTGTGCTGATTTTGGAAACTTGAGCGGATGAGGTTGGAAAATAAAAGACATTTTCAGAGCCGTAAATATTATATAAATCTGCACAAAAATACTCTGCTTGCTCTTTATTATCCTCAATTAATATTTGAATTTTATTTTTAGAAGAGAACTTTATAGCGGAGGACATAACATACCCTTTGGAAGATCCAAAAAGCCCTTTGATTAAACATCTTTTTTGAGTCTCACTGCTCAGATAATCAGAGAGTTTTTTTACAATCTCCGCATTATTAAAAATAACCTCTGTCCCTTCTATTTCAGGCATCAGGCGGCAAATATAGGGATTATTGTTAAAAAAATCTTTATAACTGTGTGAATAATCTTGTTAATAACTCATGTTATAAAAACACTTATAGATTATTGTTGAAAATGAACTTTAATTTGGTATCTTTTCAATACTATTTTAACATCCCGGATTTGTAAATATATCGGTTGTAATAATATTAACATATGTTCATAATAAAAATTATATCTAAGGTTAATGCCTTTATTTTTAATTATATATAACAATATTTTATCTATTAAAAAATGTTAATATTGTGTTTAAAACAAGATTAAAGTGTTCAAATGTTTTTTATGAACAGTTTCAACATGCAATAATAATAACCAATAGTTTTTTTTAAAAATAAATAAATATTTAATGATAATATAAAGGTGTTGAAAATTAAAACTGTCGGGACTCAGAGATAAAAAAAGATTATATTTGTGATGTATGAAAGAGGATGATCAAAGAATAGAGAGTTTTAATCCAAGAGAAACTGAATCTGTTGCGGATAGGGAGTTGGAAGGAATTGTAAGACCCAGTGATTTTCAAAATTTTGCCGGTCAGGATAAAGTTGTGGAGAATTTAAAAGTTTTTGTTCAGGCAGCAAAACTAAGGGGAGAATCTTTAGATCATGTTTTATTATTTGGTCCTCCGGGGCTTGGTAAGACAACACTTGCAACAATTATTTCTAATGAGCTAGGGGTTGATATGAAGACAACTTCCGGTCCTATTTTAGATAAACCCGGAGATTTAGCAGGCTTGTTGACTTCTTTGGAAAAGGGCGATGTTCTGTTTATCGATGAGATTCACAGAATGCCAAAAATAGTGGAGGAATATCTTTATTCTGCAATGGAAGACTACAGAATAGATATAATGATAGATAAAGGTCCGGGAGCGCGTTCTGTTCAAATTACTTTAAATCCGTTTACTTTAATTGGAGCCACTACCAGAAGCGGTCTTTTATCGTCTCCTTTGCGTGCTAGATTTGGAATAAAGTGTCATTTAGAGTATTACGATGTTATTGTTTTACAAAAAATTATTAAACGTTCTGCAAAAATTTTAAATATAGATATAGATGAACAGGCTGCAAAAGAGATAGCCTGCAGAAGCAGAGGAACGCCAAGAATTGCAAATTTATTATTAAGGAGAGTCAGAGATTTTGCCCAGGTAAAAGGAAACGGAAAGATAGATTTAGAAATTACCAAGTATTCTCTTGATGCTCTTAATATTGATAAAAGAGGTTTGGATATTATGGATAATAAGATACTTACAACTATTATCAATAAATTTAAAGGAGGCCCCGTTGGTCTTACAACAATTGCTACGGCGGTTGGAGAAGATGCCGGAACCATAGAAGAAGTTTATGAACCTTTTTTAATTAAAGAGGGTTTTATAAGAAGAACACCTCGCGGAAGAGAAACAACAGATTTGGCTTATGGTCATCTTGGTATTTCAAAATACAGAGATCCTTATCTTTTTTAAATAATCACGATAGTTAAATTATTAATATTCAAATAGTTTTACCAAACAGTTTATCTTATAATAAAATGAAAAAGGTATCTTTTTTAATTGTTTTTTGTTTTTTAACGGTTAATGCATTTTGCTGTACTTCAGCTATTTTTACAGGAAAAGTTACACCAGACGGAAGGCCTTTGATGTGGAAAAACAGAGATACAGATGAATTAAACAACAGAATAGAACACTTTAAAGGACCAAGATTTGATTTTCTAGCACTTGTTAATTCTCCGGTAAAAGGTGGCGACGCTTGGGCAGGTTCAAATACGGCGGGATTTTGCATTATGAATACAGCTTCTTATAATATTCATATTATAGGAGATAATAGTAATGCCGGAGACGGTGAAGGTGCTGTAATGTATAAAGCCTTAGGTCTTTGCAAAACAGTAGCTGATTTTGAAAGATTTTTAGATACGCTAAAAAGACCTATGGCAATAGAGGCAAATTTTGGTGTTATTGATGCGGAGGGCGGCGCTGCTTATTTTGAAGTTAACAATTATAAATGGATAAAAAGAGATGTTAACGATCCTGCTATAGCTCCAAACGGTTATATAGTTTACACCAATTTTTCTTATACAGGAAGAGTAGATGAAGGACATGGTTATATCAGACATGATAATGCGGATTATGCAATCCAACAAGGTTTAAAAAATGGTGATATTTTTACACCACAGTGGATATTTAATAATCTGTCAAGATCTTATTACAATTCTTTGATTGGAACGGACTTATACAAATCTAATGCAACTAAGGAATGTAACGGATGGTTTGTAGATCAAGATTTTATACCAAGGGAGTCTACCTCTGCTGCCGTTGTTTTCCAGGGTGTAAAACAAGGAGATGGGGCAGATAATACTATTATGTGGTGTGCCTTGAGTTATCCCCCAATTTCTCTTGCAATCCCAATGTTTTTAAAGTACCCGGATACTCTTCCTGATATTATGGTTAAACAAACGGAATCTCCTTCAAATTGTAAAATGTGCGACATGGTTCTGGAACTTAAATACAAAGAGATCTTTCCTATAAAACGAGGCAACGGCAATAAATATTTTAAATTCTCTAAAGTTTTTAATGCTGAAGGAACCGGATATGAGCAGCAGCTTTTGCCAGCTGAAAATCAAATATTTAAGGAGAGCGAGCAAGTAATAACGCTTTTAAGAAAAGGCAAACTTACAAAGAAAGACGTGGAAACTTTTAACGGTAAAATATCTTCAATTGCAATTAATGCTTATGCTAATCTGAAGGATTAATAATGGTTGCAGATAATAATAATAAATCCATAACAATGCAATAAAAAGAGAGCTTGAAAACAAGCTCTCTTTTTAAAATTACAATGTCTTAAAAATATACTCTAGAATATCTTTAAATCTTGTATTCCAACTTTATAACTATCAGAATCTCCGGTTAATACAATTCTTATGCTCTTTACTTGTTCTTTTGGAAGCAGCACTGCTCTCTGACAATCAAAATCTACCTTGCCAGTGTAATGTTCTCCATCAGAAGAGTATTCTGCATATCCCTCTGTAATACCGTAAAAGTTAATAAAGTCGGACCCCGTTGTTATATCAATAGCGTGACATTCAAAAGGCTCATCAAAGGTTATTTTGACATAATCGCCGTTATGCCCCCTCCCGTCCAAATACATGGTAGTTTTTGGATTGTAATCTGCTAAATCATTAAAGGAATTCTCTTTTAATAACCCTTTATTGCTCTCTACTGAAAATTTAGGAGTTAAATATTTATGCAGCGGCATGCTCATTTGTGCAACTCCAATACTGTGCAGAGTGTCGCTGGCAAATGTTGCAAATCTGTAGGTGTCAGGATGTTTTGTGATGATAGGCTCAGCGTAAACATATTTATAGTTTGTTGTATCAGTCTGTCCTCTTATACCATCAGCGGCAGTTTCCGGAGCAACAATCGCATACTTAATTATAGCATCGGCATACGGCTGCTCGGCAACTAATTTATAATTTGATATGGAATCATTGTATGCCGTAATGATGGTATCATTATCTGCATTGTGAACTGTAACATTTGGATATGCAACTCTATAGCGGATACCCATGTGGCTCATCCTGTCATAATGAGCTCCTGTTAGTCTGCGTTTAAAATCTTCCCAATTAGGAGTGCCGTCTGTTTTTTTAGAGGTTCCCCATGCAACTTCAGATAGGGCACATAGTCTTGGAAAAGTTTGATATTCAACAAAATTTACGGGCCTATTGCCAAGTTCTTCCCATAGGCCGCCTTGCAGACCCATTACATATTTTTTGAAATCTGCGCTGTTTTCTTCCGGGCTCTTGCCATTATCAATCGGCGTTGCAAATTCAGCTGCATTCAAAGAGTAAGTTTTATCTGTCGGGACCAAACCTGCCCAATTATGACCCCTCTCCAGCTTGGTGTGCTTCATGTCAAAATAACTATACTCTCCAACTTGGAGAACTGTAGGGTAATGACCTGCAACAGCGTCTTTTGCAGGACTTGTGCTGTGCCATATATATACAGTGGTTCCGGGATTCAAATCTCCGGTTTTAATGATTTCTTCCCAACCGGCCAGCACCTTTCCGTATTTTCCCGCAATATCATTTAGCCTCTTTACAAAATAGTTGTGAAGACCAAATTCATCCTTTAAACCTTTTTGTGCAATAAGGGCTTGGCAATCCGGGCAATTTTTCCAGTTTGTATGATTAACTTCATCGCCGCCTATATTCATGATTTTAGAAGGAAACATCTTGGACATTTCCTTAAAAATGCCATCTAGCATTTTGTAATTTTCCTCCTTTGCAACACACCAGATTTCTTTGCTGAAGTCATTATTATTATCATCTGTTTTAATATCTCCGTTCTCCGGCTGCCTGCAAACAATATCGGGATAACTAACTGCCACAGAACCGCTATGTCCGGGCAAATCTATTTCCGGTATAACTTCTATATTTCTCTCAGCAGCATATTTTACAATGCTCTTAATTTGCTCTTGTGTATAATATCCGCCATATCTTTTATTGCCAGAACCAAAACAAGATTTATACGCCTCCCCGGGTCCTCTCCAAGCCCCCTTTGCTGTAAGCTCCGGATAATTTTTAATTTCAATTCTCCATCCCTGGTCATCCGTAAGATGCCAGTGAAACTTATTTATCTTATTGTATGCCAGCCAGTCCAGGTATTGATAAATATCTTCTGCCGGTCTGAAAGTTCTGGAGACGTCCAGCATCATGCCTCTGTAATTATATAAAGGCCAATCTATTATTTCTCCCGATGGTACACTGCATTTTGTTAAAGGTCCCTTAACAAATCTGTCTACAGGAGTTGCCCCATTGGCCAGGGCAGCATAATAATAATATCCCTTTGCTTTATACACATTTGAAGGGAAAAGCTGCAATAATGTTTGAATGCCATTAAACATTCCGCCGTAGTCAGTTCCGATTATAGTTATTCCTGTTTTATCAACTTTTAATCTATATCCTTCTTTTATAGCATTTTCATTATCCGGAGCCAATGTCTTGTCATTCTCTTTTATAAGTATATAACTGCCGGCACATTTGTTTGGAACCCTATTTTTGTATATAACCTGCAAATTATAATTTAGATTTTGCAGATGATCTTTCAGATAGCCTGCAAGAAATTTATTCTTGCATACTATAACTGTTTTTTCATTAATGGTAAAATATGTAGCGCTTGAGCCATCGGAATCATTTTTTACAATTTGTGGCTTTGGCAATAAATTGTCGTATGGATTTTTAGTATTCTGTGCAAAAGATGCCAAGGTGCAAAATACTAGACAACAACAAATCGCTGTGCTGACGATAATTTTTTTATAATTCATTTTAATAAATTGTTTATGTAAAAAGAATGACGGCACTAAAGCCGCCATCCTTAACTTATTAATTTTCTTGTGTGTTTGCCGGCCTTGTTTCCATTTTGCCCAAGTATGAAATAGGGTCCCTGCTATTCATTTCCAACCTCATAGCGCATTCAGTATCATTGTAAATCTGCACGGTGCATAATGTGTTTTCATGCATGGTTTCATTAAAAAATCGGAATTGATAAATAAAACTTTTTTCCTCTTTATTAAAGCCCCCCATTAAAGAAATAGCTTGATTTTTAGCAGTTATAGATAAATCCAAATCTCCTATAACCGCTGTTTTACATGCACCAATATAAGGCAGATAACAAGAAATACTATTATCCTTTATTGATAAATAATAACCAGGGCTGCTGTTGCGCGTATCCTGTCCCTGCGGACATATTTTGTATATATCAATGTAAACATCTTTGTTGTTAATACCATTTACAACAAACTGCTCAAGCTCTGCTGCTCTTGCTGCTTTTTTCTCTTTTCTTGATTGTGAAAATGCTGTATTACACAGAGTAATCAAGATGCAGACAGCAAAGATTTTTTTTATAATACGACTTTTAATCATCATAAATAATTTTCATTAGCGTAATTCATGGACATCAAAATTCTGATATTATTTCCCTGCAAGACGTTCTACAATTTCTCCCGCATAACTCATCTGGTCTTTTCTGGGCACTGTTAGAGAGGCAAGCACGGCACCGTCTGTATAGATTTCTATTGTGATTGTAAGTTGCATTGAACCCACGCCCTCTGTTTTATTGTCATTCCAGAAAATAGTTTGATATCTATAACATTTGTCCTTATCCTGCCACCCACCAAAATATGTTACTATTTGATGATTACTGTTAATATTCATGTTAGTTTCACTATTACCGTAAGCAACGCGGGTGCCATTGCCTATGTAAGGGAAATTGCAGGTAAATGTGTTTCCGACAATGTCTATGTAGTACCCGTCTTGTCCATAAACAACATTTTGCGCCACACCGTTTATCGGGCACAATCTTGTTAATTCAATAAATAGATTTTTCTGGGCTACACCATCTTTAACCATTTTTTCAATCCTGGCCCTTTTTTCTTTTCTGCTCTCTTTTTGGGTTTGAGCAAAAGCGGAGAGAGATAATGTAAAGATTAAAAGCATTGTTACTGTCAGAAATCTTTTCATGATTTGATTTTTTATTTTAGCAGCACGTGGTTTATTAGCACTAGACAAAGATAATTATTTTAACACTTTGTAAAACGGCAAAAAGTCTGTAAAATTGCGGAAATTTTATAAAGACAATCAAATGGAGGATAATAAATTAATATCGCACGTTCCAGACGGACCCATTACAAAAAAGTGGGAAAAGCATAAGTCTGAAATTAAGGTAGTTAGTCCCGGGAACAAACGTAAGTTAGAAATAATTGTTGTTGGAACCGGATTGGCAGGAGCGTCCGCCGCCGCTTCTCTTGGAGAGTTGGGGTACAATGTAAAAGTATTTTGCATAAGCGACTCGCCAAGGCGCGCGCATTCTATTGCGGCCCAAGGCGGAATAAATGCTGCTAAAAATTATCAAAACGATAACGATTCTATACACAGATTATTTGTAGATACTGTAAAAGGTGGAGATTTTAGGAGTAGAGAGGGTAATGTTTTTCGCCTGGCTGAGGTAAGCAATAACATTATTGACCAGTGTGTTGCACAGGGAGTTCCATTTGCCAGAGAGTACGGCGGACTATTAGCAAACCGCTCTTTTGGAGGAGCTCAAGTAAGCAGAACTTTTTATGCTCGCGGCCAAACTGGACAGCAGCTGTTGCTAGGTGCTTATGCTGCAATGAATTCACAAATTGCAGCCGGGACTGTCAAATCATATCCAAGACATGAAATGATGGATTTGGTTTTGATTAACGGGGAGGCTAAAGGTATCATTGCAAGAAATATTGTTACGGGAAAAATTGAGAGATTTGGTGCACACGCAGTTGTTTTAGCAACAGGAGGTTATGGACATGTTTATTTCCTGTCAACAAATGCTATGAACAGCAATGGTTCTGCTGCTTGGCAGTGCTACAAGAAAGGCGCTTATTTTGGAAACCCGTGTTTTGCACAAATTCATCCTACATGTATTCCTGTCCGCGGACATCAGCAGTCTAAGCTTACTCTTATGAGCGAGTCTTTAAGAAATGACGGAAGAATCTGGGTTCCAAAGTTTAAGGAAGATGTTGATAAGCTGAGGCGCCATGAAATTACTGGATCTCAAATCCCAGAAGATAGAAGAGATTATTACTTGGAAAGAAGATATCCTGCTTTTGGAAATCTTGTACCAAGAGATATAGCATCACGTGCAGCAAAAGAGAGATGTGATGCGGGCTTTGGTGTTAATCCTACGGGAAAAGCCGTATTTCTAGATTTTAGCAGTGCTATACAAAGATTAGGAGAAGATAAGATTAGAGAACGTTATGGTAATCTGTTCCAAATGTATGAGGAGATTACTAATTTTAATGCATATAAAGAACCAATGATGATTTATCCTGCTATTCACTATACAATGGGCGGCTTATGGGTAGATTATGATTTGCAGACAACTATCCCGGGATTGTACGCTATTGGAGAGGCAAACTTCTCAGATCACGGCGGCAACAGACTTGGCGCTTCCGCTTTAATGCAGGGCCTTGCGGATGGTTATTTTATTCTTCCATGTACAATTGGCAATTATCTTGCCCATAAGATTCAAGAGCCAAAAACCGACACTAACGCTCCTGAATTTGACACAGCAGAAAAAGCTGTTAAAGAACGTATTGCAAAGCTGTTTGCAATAAAGGGGAAGAGATCCCCCGATTCTATTCATAAAGCACTTGGAGAGATTATGTGGGAATATGTTGGCATGGGCAGGAACGAAGCCGGTTTGAAAACCGCTATTGAAGAAGTTAAAAAATTAAAAGATGAATTCTGGAGTAACGTGTATGTTGCCGGAACCAATGACGGATTTAATCAGGAATTGGAGAAGGCAAACAGACTTGCAGATTTCTTTGAGATAGGAGATTTGATGGCCCGCGATGCTTTGCAAAGGAGAGAATCTTGCGGAGGTCACTTTAGAGAGGAGATGCAAACAGAAGAGGGTGAGGCAAAAAGGGATGATAAAAACTTCATGTTTGTTTCCGCGTGGGAATATAAAGGGGAAAAATCAGAGCCGGAGCTTCATAAAGAACCGCTTAACTTTGAATTTGTTCCAGTTGCAACCAGAAATTATAAAGATTAGGAGTTATGAATTTTACGCTTAAAGTTTGGAGACAAAAAGATGCTCAGAGTAAAGGGCACTTTGAAACATATAAAGTTGAACATATTTCTCACGGGACTTCTTTCCTTGAGATGTTGGATATTCTTAATGAACAACTTATTAAAGAACAGGCTGATCCTATTGCGTTTAGCAAAGGGTGTAAAGATGGAGAGCCTTGCATAGCCGATAGCGGCCCGGTTAGCTTTGACCATGACTGTCGCGAGGGTATTTGCGGTGCTTGTTCCCTGTATATTAATGGACGTGCTCACGGCCCTGAGAACGAGGTTACTACATGCCAACTTTATATGAGAAAATTTAAAGATGGCAGCACTATTACGGTTGAACCTTGGAGAAGTGCGGCTTTTCCTGTGATTAAAGACCTAGTTGTTGATAGAAGCGCATTAGATAAAATTATGCAGGCCGGCGGCTTTATCTCTGTCAGAACCGGTTCAGTACAAGATGCTAATGCTACCCCGATAGCAAAAGAAAAAGCTGATGAAAGTATGGATGCGGCTGCTTGTATTGGATGCGGCGCATGTGTTGCAACTTGCAAAAATGGTTCTGCTATGTTGTTTATTGGTGCAAGAGTAAGTTCTCTTGCGCTGCTTCCTCAAGGTAAGGTTGAGTCTCAGAGAAGAGCAATGTCAATGATTGCTAAAATGGATGAGCTTGGTTTTGGAAATTGCACCAATACAAGAGCATGCGAAATGGAGTGCCCTAAACACGTGTCTATAAGTCATATAGCAAGATTAAACAGGGAGTTTTTAAAAGGCAAATTCAGCAAATAGAAATGCCCCGTTAATAAAAACTTCAGGTTGAATAAATTAATTATGACATCTCGCTGCAAGGCGGGATGTCTTTTTTATTCCCATAAGAAATTGTTGAATGGATAACGCCCTTTATGAATTTCTCCAACCATCTTATAAAGATCATTTCTCAATTTATCTATTCCGATTTTATCTTTTGCAGAGATAAAAATTGCAGGTGTTTTCTCTTTAATCTTCCAAAAAGATTCCAGTTGAGATAGATTCATGTTGTTAAGTTTATTTGGGCTGAGATCAAACTCATCCTTTTTTATAAACTGGTAAGCATCTATTTTATTGAATATTACAAATGTCGGTTTATTCCCTGCGCCTATTTCTTCCAAGGTTTGTTTTACTACTTTAATTTGCTCCTCAAAATTAGGATGGGAGATGTCCACAACATGTAAAAGAATATCTGCTTCTCGCACTTCATCCAAGGTACTTTTAAATGATTCAACCAGCTGGTGCGGCAGCTTTCTGATAAATCCGACAGTATCACTCAGCAAAAAAGGAAGATTTTCTATAACAACCTTTCTTACAGTGGTATCCAGAGTTGCAAATAATTTATTTTCTGCAAACACAGCGCTCTTGGAAAGAAGATTCATTATGGTACTCTTTCCCACGTTTGTGTAGCCGACAAGAGAAACCCTTATAAGTCCGCCGCGATTACCGCGCTGAACAGTCATTTGTTTATCTATTTTTTTTAGGTGTTCTTTTAACAAACTGATTCTGTCAAGAATAACACGATGGTCTGTTTCCAGTTGTTTTTCACCGGCGCCGCCTCTTGTTCCGCGACCTCCTCTTTGTCTCTCCAGGTGGCTCCACATGCCGGTCAGCCTTGGCAGAATATATTGATATCTAGCTAATTCTACCTGTGTCTTTGCGGACGCTGTTTGGGCCCGCAAAGCAAAAATATCCAGAATTAAAGAAGTCCTGTCAAGAATTTCACAACATAGTTCTTTCTCAAGATTTCTAACCTGAGCGCCTGTCAATTCATCATCAAAAATTGCCAGATGTATCTCTTTATCAGAAATATACTCTTTTATCTCTTCTATCTTGCCCTCTCCAACATATGTTCTTGAATTTGGTTTTTCAACCCTTTGCGTGAATCTTTTTTCACCATCAATTCCCGCCGTATTTGCAAGAAATTCAAGCTCATCCAGATATTCATTTGTCTGATTTTCTGTACTGTCGGGAGTAATAATACTTACAAAAACCGCTTTATCCATTAAGCAGATGTATATTTTTCTATTTTTATTGATGCAAGTTAACTAATTTTACATCAAATATTTTTACTTATGTCTAAAAAGAGAAATTTTATTTTATTGCTTTTAACCCTTCTAATTATGGGAAATTTTAATGATTCAATTGCTCAATCTCAAAGTAAAAGAATGCGCGATTATGGTATTGAATACGGAATTTTTAAAACCGGAAAATTTAACGCAATTACTGATGTTCCAGGTGTTTCCGTAGGACAAGTTACGCTTAATAAAGGAAACGATATGAGAACAGGTGTAACTGCTATTATCCCCCATAGGGGAAATATTTTTAAATCCAAAGTTCCTGCCGCCTTTTTTGTTGGGAACGGATTTGGCAAACTTGCAGGAACCACTCAGATTCAAGAACTTGGAAATATTGAAACTCCAATTGTTCTAACAAATACATTAAATGTTTCTACGGGAATTGAGGCGTTGATTACTTACACGCTTCAGCAACCTGGCAATGAAAATGTTCACTCTGTTAATGCGGTTGTCGGTGAAACTAATGACGGAGAGTTGAATAACATAAGAGCCAGATATGTAAAGACATCTGATGTTCTTGAGGCAATTCAAAGTGCCAAGGGAGGTCCGGTTGAAGAAGGGTGTGTTGGTGCCGGAACCGGTACTATTTGTTTTAGCTGGAAGGGCGGAATAGGTACATCGTCCAGGGTGCTTCCTAAAAATCTTGGTGGCTATACCGTAGGTGTGCTGGTGCAGACAAATTATGGGGGCGTTTTAGAGATATGCGGCGTACAGGTTGGACAAAAATTGGGAAGTTATTCATTTAGAAAAAGCATAGAGCAGGAGGCCAAGACGGAGGAGGTAAAAAAGGGTGATGGCTCTTGCATGATAGTGGTAATCACAGATGCGCCATGTGATTCAAGAAATTTGCAACGTATTGCAAGGAGGGCTATTATGGGATTATCAAGAACGGGGGGCAATGCTTCCAATGGTAGCGGAGATTATGTGCTTGCGTTATCTGTTTGTCCGGATAATTTAATTAATGAGGGAGAGAAAATACACACAATGAAAGTGCTTGACAATGATGAAATGTCACCTCTTTTTCAGGCTACAATAGAGGCAACGGCAGAGGCTCTTTGGAACTCTTTATTTGCTGCTAAAACAACAAAAGGATTCAATGATTATGAAGTACCTGCGCTACCTGTAGAACAGGTTGTTAAAATGATTAAAACAGAGAAGGGAATAAAATAGAGAGCATTTTAATATCAACATAGATATTGAGTTTGTGACCTTTACATAAAAAAAGCGGTGCATTGTAAAATGCGCCGCTTTAAATTTGTTGTCAGTCAGAATTATTTCAACTGGAAAATAACAGGGAACGTATATCTAACTTTTACGTTCTTGTTTCTCTGTCTTCCCGGTGTCCATTTTGGTGAATTTGAAACAACTCTAACGGCCTCTTTATCAAGAGATGCATCAACACCTCTTAGTACGCTGACATTCTTTACAGAACCATCTGTGTCAACTGTAAACTGCAGAGTAACACGGCCTTGAACTCCGTTTTCCTTTGCAATTTCAGGATACTCGATGTGGCTGAATACCCATTTTGTAAAGTCATTCTGATCTCCGCCTTGGAATTTAGGTTTTTCCTCTACAATAGCGAAAGGAATAACTTCATCTTCTGCAGCCTCTTCTGGAGCAGCTTGTGTAACAACATAATCTTTAATATCAACCCCAGCGCCCTTAACATCTTCTGTGTTAAGAATTGTAGAAGCAACTTTGACATCGTTGTTTACAATCTGGAGTACATCAGATACAACCGGCTCCCTGATATTCTCTGGAGGAGGAGGAGTTTCCTGTTGTGTAATAGGAACGTTTTCAACCTCAACCGCTGCCTGTGGGCCGGCCTGAACAGTGCTTGACTCTTTATCCTTGGAACTCCATTCAAAGGCTACAAGGACAGCTGCAAGCGAGATAATTAAACCAATCTCTCTGAACAATAGCTTTTTGTTCTCAAGATCTGCTTTTGGTGTTTTTTTGATTTCCATATTAAGTACTTAAATATTCTATTTTGCGAGCGTAAAAGTACGCATTTTTTTCTTTTGATGGTGCAAAAAATGTTGATAAACTCAATAAAAGTTAAATTAACTTTTGATCATACAAAATTTTTGCAGTGCTTCTTGTGGCATCTGCGCTTGCTGAAAACAATTTCTTTTCCTCTGCATTAAGGTCAAATTCAACAACTTTCTCCCATCCGTCTTTTCCGAGAACAGCGGGAACTCCAATGCAAATATCCTTTTGACCATACTCCCCTTCCAGGTAGCAGCAGCAAGGAAACATTTTTCTGTCATCTTGAACAATAGACTTTGCCATAGTAGCGGCAGATACGCCAGGGGCGTACCATGCGGAAGTGCCAATAAGTTTTGTTAAGGTTGCACCTCCAACCATTGTATCTTCAACAACTTTATTACATTCATCGCTTGTTAATAATGAAGTAATTGGAATTCCTTTATAAGTGGCCATTCTGATTAGAGGAATCATTGTTTTATCTCCGTGGCCGCCAATAACCATACCTTCAATATCAGATACGGGCACATCAAGTGCACGTGAAAGATAATATGTAAAGCGGCTGGTGTCCAGCAATCCACCCATTCCAACCACTCTGTGCTTGCTAAGCTTATTCTTTTTTAATGTTAGATAAGTCATTGGATCCATTGGATTTGCAATGATTTCAAAAATACAATTTGGTGAATACTTTAATACGTTAGCAGTAACATCGCTTACAATTTTGGCATTAACGCCAATTAGTTCCTCTCTTGTCATGCCCGGTTTTCTTGGCATTCCGGAGGTTACAATAACAACATCTGAATTAGCAGTTGCCTTGTAGTCATTGGTTACACCAACAAGGCGAGTGTTAAATTGATAAATCTTAGAGGTCTGCATCATATCCATTGCTTTCCCCTCTGCAAACCCTTGTCTGATATCAAGAAGTACTATATCAGAACAAAAGTTTAAGTGCAACATAGCATTTACACAGGTTGCGCCTACATTTCCGGCGCCAATCACTGAGACTTTAGCCATAATCTTCTATTTTTTATTTATTAAAAAAATTTATCTCTTAATTTTGCAACGTAAAAAATGCCGCAAAAATTAAACCACTCTCAAAAATTTTGCGAGAGGGGGCAAAGGTAGTATTTTTATTGTACTTAAAAAATTAAAGAGTTTATGATTCAGTTCTTTGTTGAAAGAGTAAAATTTTCCCTTGTTGGAAAAAGACTTCTAAAAAAATGGATTGCTCAGATTGTAGAGATGCGCGATAAAGAATGTGGAGAAATAAATGTAATCTTTGTCTCTGACGATTATATTTTACAACTCAACAGAGAAACTCTTGGACATAATTTTTTTACAGATATTATTACTTTTGATTATACAGAAGGCCAGATAGTTAGCGGCGATTTGTATATTAGCGCGGATACAGTTTTTGCAAATTCGCTTGAGTATAAGCAAACTTATGAAATGGAAATTTGCAGAGTAATCATTCATGGAATTTTGCATATGATAGGAGAGGATGATTTAACTATTGCACAACAGAAAAAAATGAGAGCTGCGGAAAATGCCGCTCTAAAAAAATTATCTGTCGGGAGTATAAAATGCACTTTGAAAAATGGTAGATAACAAATACGATATTATTGTGATAGGCGCTGGCCATGCCGGATGCGAGGCCTCATGTGCTGCTGCAAAGATGGGTTTTAGAACGCTTCTCATCACGATGGATATGAACAAAATAGCGCAGATGTCTTGTAATCCGGCTGTTGGAGGAGTGGCTAAAGGTCAGATAGTTAGGGAGATTGATGCGCTAGGCGGCAGTATGGGTCTGGTAACAGATGCCAGCACTATTCAATTTAGAATATTGAACAGTTCTAAGGGTCCGGCTGTGTGGAGCCCTAGAGCTCAATGTGATAGAATGTTTTTTGCTCTTAACTGGCGCTATGTTTTGGAGCATACCCCCAATTTGTATATATGGCAAGATATTGTAAATGACCTAGATATAAGCAAAGGTAAAGTCTCTGGAGCGAGAACTTCCATGGGCGCACATTTTTCCGCCAAGAAAGTTATCATTACCGCGGGAACATTTTTACATGGTAAATTATTCATTGGTTTACATTGTGCTGACGGGGGAAGAATTGGGGAGCCAACTGCCGTAGGGCTTACGGAGAAATTATCTGCTGCTGGAATAGAAACAGACAGAATGAAAACGGGAACACCTCCCAGAATCGATGTTAAATCTGTGGATTTGAGCAAATTAGAGAAACAGCCGGGTGACAAGATTCCGTCAAAATTTTCATTTTTAAATATACCGTCATCTGTTCAGCTCAATATTCCTCAGATGTCTTGTTATATGGTTCATACAAATCCATTGGTGCATGAAATTCTTAAAAAAGGTTTTAAGTACTCCCCTTTGTTCAACGGTATGATCCATGGAAAAGGACCTCGATATTGCCCTAGCATTGAAGACAAGGTTAAAACGTTTGCAGGCAAATCACAACATCAATTATTTCTAGAACCTGAGGGCTGGAACACCCATGAGTATTATTTGCAAGGTTTTTCTTCATCGCTTCCAATGCGGGTGCAGATAGATGCAATGCACCACATAAAGGGTCTTGAGACAGCGGAGATTTTCCGTCCTGCTTATGCTGTAGAATATGATTATTTTCCTCCGACACAACTTTATAATTCATTGGAATCCAGGAAAATAAAAGGTTTATATTTTGCCGGACAAGTTAACGGCACCACCGGATATGAAGAGGCTGCAGCACAGGGTTTAATGGCCGGAGTTAACGCTGCATTATCACTTAGAAATGAAGATCCTTTGATTTTAAAGAGAGATGAATCTTATATAGGCGTTCTAATAGATGATTTAGTTACTAAAGGAGTTGATGAACCTTATAGGATGTTTACCTCAAGGGCCGAGTATAGAATTTTACTGAGACAAGATAATGCGGATGCACGTCTTACTCCTTATGGTTTTAAGATAGGGTTAGCGGATAAGAACAGGATGAAACTCATGGAGGCTAAGTATTCTGCAGCAAGCAAAATCACGGAATATTTTGACGCTAATAATATTTCTCCAAAACTTTCAAAAAAGTTTTTAAACAGTCATAGCAGTTCCCCTCTTGCTGAGGGTAAAAAAATATCTGCTCTCTTAACCCGTCCGAATATTACTTTGAAGGACTTGTTAAAAATTGTTCCCCGTGGAACAAAAGTGATTTCTTCAGCCACCGAGGTAGATAAAAATTTCCCGGAAACCGCGGTTGAATTTCCTTTTAAGCCAGAAGGAATTTCTTTGAAAGCAAAACAAAAATTTTCTTTAAAGGATGAGGTTTTGCAAAGTGTAGAAATTGCAATAAAATATCGCGGATATATTCAAAGGGAAAAATTGCAGGCTGATAAGATGCTTCGGTTGGAGAACATGAAGATTCCTTCTATGTTTGATTATAATAAAGTTTATTCTCTTTCTACAGAGGGGCGGCAAAAGCTTATAAAGCATCAGCCGGTCACAATAGGTCAAGCTTCCAGGATTCCGGGTGTTTCCCCGGCGGATATTTCAGTTTTGCTTATTTTCTTTGGTCGCGGATAATTTGTAAAGGTTTTCAACCCGCGATTCTCGCCTTAAAATTTATAAGGCCGCGGGCCCGCACTGAGTGCTTGCGTGCAAATCAGAGGGCATTATGCCGCTTTGTATGGAAGGCTCTGCATGCCGGTCTCTAAAGTCAGAGTGTGTTGACTACTAGATAAAAAATGAAGTTCTGTCAGAAAACTCTTTCTTTAAATAAAATATAATTAACATTTTGATAGACAAATTGTTAATAAGCGTCATTTCAAGTTTTTATTTATTGTTTTGGCGGTTTTTTTGAAATTTTAGCCAATTTTTGAAATATGCGTTTTAATCCCATTAAAACGGGGTTTATCTAAAGTGAATGTTTATATAAAAAGCGGTAATTATTTATATATTAGTTAATTAGTTATTATTTGTTCCGCGTGGAACATTTTAAAAAAACGGGCCTCAGAAATGCCCCAATTTTTAAAGAACTCCTCAAATAATGACAGATTATGAGTACAAACAAAAAAAGCCCCAAAAAGAGGCTTTAATTGCAAAATTCCCGTTTTTATTCTAGGGTGAACAAAAAATAAGCACCATGAAAGGCATATCTGTTTATCCTATCTAGGTTGAGTATTTTCACAAAAGCATAAGGAGTATCTCCAATGAACGGAGGATTTTCTTGTAAATTTTTTATCTGTTCTGGAGTTAAATCTTTTGTTGGATCTATGAATGAATTATCCTGATTAAATAGTGCAATTTGAAGCGCAGTGGTTTTATTAAATTTTTCCTCCGACATTACATAATCTAAAATTTTTTCACTCCAAACCAGACAAGGTTTTTTGCAAGAAAGAATCTTCTCTCTTATTTGAGATGGCGAGCAAAAATTATACTTCCCGGATTCAATCATTTTTTCCGCATTTTCAAAATTTTTATTTCCCTCGCATTTACAGGTTTTGAAGAAAAAATTGTTTGAATATGGGTTGTTGACAGGGACATTAAAACCAAGCTGAAAATAAAAATTTACCAAGCTCTCTTCTGCCGGTCTGGTCAACAAAAAATCATATTCGGAAAGTTCTTTTGAAACATCTTGAAACAGTTTTGACGAGTAGTGATTGCCTCTGAATTTTTCCGGCGTTGCAACTCCGGCAAGATATGCTCCTTTTATGGCAATATCATCAGCCGAACCGAATTGTGAAAACGGATAAAAATCTATTGGGATCAAAGCAAAAGTTGAAAGGATTTCCGCCCCTTCTTCCAAGACATAAAGTTGTGCAAACGGAAATAGTTTTTCCTCTACGAGATTTATATAGGAATCATCTAAAGAAAAACACTCCTTCCATATTGAACGGAGCGCTTTCATGTCATTTTGAGTTATTAACCTTGCAACCATAATTTTTCAAGTCAATGTTATCTGCTGTGAGCAGTTAAGGGTACTTATTTTGCCGCAGCTTTTTTCAAATCATCTATAAATGCGTCAATATCAGACTTTTGTGTGTTAAAAGCGCACATCCATCTGACTTCATTGGTAGCCTTGTCCCAAACATGGAAAAAGTGCTTTTTCTCTATCTTGGTGCTAACGGCTAAGGGCAAAATTGCAAATACTGCATTACTCTGAACCTTCTTTGAAATTTTAACGCACTTGACTTCTTTAACTCTTTTCTCCAGGTACTTTGCCATAGCATTTGAATGGCTAGCCATCTTAAGATACAGATTGTCTTTCAGGTAAGCCTCAAACTGAGCCGCAATAAATCTGTTCTTTGAATAAAGCTGGGTTGCCTGCTTTCTATAATACATCAAAGAATCTGCAAATATTTTATTCCTCTTTGCATTCAAAACTACAACAGCCTCCCCTACCAGCAAACCATTTTTTGTGCCGCCAAATGAAAGTACATCGGCTCCGGTGTCTGAAACAAATTTTTTAATTGGCATTTTTAAAGCGGCTGCTGCATTTGCTATCCTGGAACCGTCAACATGCAGATAACATCCGTGCTTGTGCATTAAGTCTGCAAGAGCTTTAATTTCATCAGCCGTGTATAATGTTCCAAGTTCTGTGGGCTCTGATATTGAGAGAATTGCCGGCTGTGTGTGATGCTGGTCTCCAAAATCAAGTTCTGCCTCAACGTCTATTGGTGTAACTTTTCCATCCTTGCAGTTTAGAGGAACTATTTTGCATCCCGACAGTTTCTCTACTGCACCACATTCATCTACAAGAATATGCGCTGTTCTTGGCGCTAGTATTGAATTGTATGTTTTGCAAAAAGTTGAAAGGGCAACTGCATTTGCGCCTGTGCCGTTAAAAACAAAAAGTGCTTTGCAATTACCGCCTAAAAGATTTTCCAGATTTTTTAGCACACTCTCTGTGTAGGGATCTTCTCCATAAGCAAGATTGAAATCATGATTGATATCTTCTATTGCTTCCATTATCAGCGGATGAACTCCGGAATGATTATCGCTTCCAAAACTATGTTTTAACATGATAAGTTATTTTAGAAAAAAGCGCCCGCGTTTACTGCAAAATGCAGTTTAACGGGCGCCTATAAAATTCAAACAGAAATATCTTTATTATTTGCAGATAGCCTCATAAGCAGACGCATCCATCAGCTTGTCAAGTTCCTTAGGATCAGACATTTCAACTTTAATCAGCCATGCTCCGTATGGGTCTTTGTTTACGCTCTCAGGGGCACCCTCAAGGTCCGGATTAACCTCTGTAACTTTTCCGCTTACTGGCATGTGAGCCTCGGCTACTGTTTTTACAGCTTCAATATTTCCAAAGATTTCACCCTCTTTAAGATCTTCCCCTTCTGTCTGAATATCAAGGAATACTATATCTCCAAGCTGGCTTTGTGCATAGTCTGTAATTCCGATGGTTGCTATGTTTCCATCTACTTTAACCCACTCGTGGTCATTTGAATACTTTAAGTTTGTAGGAATGTTCATATTATTTGGTTTTAATTATTTTTAAAATTAATGTTCAAATGTAATTAGATGCAATTATTTTTGCAAATTTCTTTAATCTAAAGCATAAAACCAAGCGCAAGTAAAAGACCAAATATTAAAATATTGCGGGCGGTAAGGCCAAGGACGGAGTTAAGTTCTTTTCCGTGATTTATAGTTTTCATTTTACGCCATGTAAGAATGTGCGGCAGCAGATAAATTATTGGGAGCGCTGCTGCCCAAGGATATTTAGTAATCAGGCACACAAAGCATAACACAACGGCCATGACGCCATTCAGCAGATAGTAATCTTCTCCTGTTTGAGCACCGTATTTAACTACAATTGTGCGCTTTCCGCTCTTTGCATCTTGTTCTCTGTCGCGATAGTTATTTATGATAAGCATGTTGTCCGTAACAACCCCTACTGCAACTCCGGCCATAAGAGCGGTTAATGTGATTGTTTGTGAAAGGACATAGTATGTAAAACCGACCGGAACCAGTCCAAAGAATATAAGGACCAGGATATCTCCCATCCCCTTATAGGAGAATTTTATGGTATAGAGTAGGGCAAAAATCACACAGATTGCCCCTACTGCTACCAACCACCAGCCTCCGTAAAGAACCAGCGGCAGACCGATAGAGCAGGCAATTATTGTACAGATTATGATGCCCGTTCTCATTGCCGCAGGTGTAATCCAGCCTTGAGTTAATGCGCGTTTCGGACCAAGACGTTCTCCCAGGTCGGAACCCTTTTTAAAATCGTAGTAATCGTTGATAAAGTTTGCATCTATTTGCATTGCAAAGGCATATAAAAGGCAAAGCAATGCCGGCACGAAAAATCTCGAAGAACCGATTAAAGATAAAACGCTGCAATAACCTGCCGTACCGGCAGTTGCAGCAATTCTATAGTCTGCTGTTGCCATGGCGATGGCAACGACAACTGGCACTGCGGCACCGGACAATGTTTGAGGACGGGCGGCTAGTATCCATGCTTTAAATGAGTTGGTTTTTATTGTTCTTTGCATGTCTTTTTATGTGTTCCTCTCATAAGAGGCTTGTGCATGCGAAGGTACATATTTATACGCTTTTTCTTTTTGCGCTCAATTAAACCGCTTATGCCACCCATTAAAGCGTTATTTAAAGTACAGCGGGAATTTTGTTGTGCCACAATTTGGTAAAACCAACTTATTTACAAGTTGTTGCAAAATGTCGCTCAGAGGGGTCTGGAAAGGCTAAAAATTCCCTATCTGACTATCAGTCACTTACGGCGTTTTTTGTTTTCTCGTGTACTTTATAGCTTATTACATACTGTAAATCAGCAAGTTGTATTTTTGCCTTTCTGTGCGTTCAGAGAGGGGGTTGTAAAATGGGCACTAGAAGTACATTTAGAAAGGTTTGTTACGTTAGACGTAAGGCCGCGCTTTGCTCCGCATGCAACCTAACCCCTTAAAAAGTGGTGGGCTATATTTTTACAAGAATAAACAAGACAAGCAATTTTGCTTGTCTTGTTTACGCTTTTTCAGTGAAAATAGAACTTTTGTAACTTATATACGTTAAGTTTTGAAATGATCTTGGTAACAAAACACTGCAAAACTATATACACAAGAGATAATAAACTATAAAAAGGATAACAATAAGTATTGGTAATCCAATTTTTAAATATTTATTATTTTTATTACTACAGTTACCATTAATGTTATTATAATTGATATCGTTGACATTGCTTGATATATAGCCATTTTTTTCGGTCTTCTTTTTACTGAAAGGAAGACTTTTTTTTTCAATAATGTAGCAGATCACGGCAGTTAAACAGCCTGATAGTATTAATATAATAATACCGATAAAGGGATTTGCATCAATGAAGGGGGACAACGCACCTATTACTATAAAAGCAAAAATGAACTCTCCTGCTATATAAATGACAGCCTTATTTCTTACGAAAAAATTATCCATACATTTTTTATTTTAACAACGTTTATTTTTCTTTCATAAATAACCCAATTTTACGAATTTATTGGTTAAATCATATAGGAAGAAAGTCAGAATCGTTAAAAATAATTACCACAATTGATCAATGGCATTCCCCGCAGAACTACCTACAGCTCCTGCAACAACAATTGCCGCTGCTATTTGCCATCCAACTGGACCGGTACCCAATAAAAAAGCACCGTACGTATGTAATGCACCATGTATCGCGCCCGTTACGTCAGCTTTTCCTAAAGCTTTCCAAGATAATTTAGAGCTAGTTCTAGCCTTTGTTCCATTTGTTGGAGCCAGGGCTTCCCATGTATTCAAATTGGTATACCAGTATTGTAGTGTGTATTCGGCAACAGAACAACCAGAAAGAACCGTTTTTAACTCTTCTCCTTGCAGTTCTTGTTGTGCTCTATTTTTTACAATAGACAATCTTGATTCAAGCGAGGATAAATCAGTATCCGAATCATTAAAAATAGAATCAAGTTGGGTACAGAAAGATGCTACCATTGGAGACATATTTACATTTGCACAATTCAAGGTGTCAGCAAATCCGCCGCCTAAGACTAGACTATCCATATAGTTGTAGACCCGTTGTTGAATACTATCAGATAGATTGTATCGTTTTATGTACACCTGTGTATCATCTGTAGCAATTTCTTGTACTTCCTTTTTTGATAGAGTATCCACCGCACCGAAAGCTTTAACCCTTTGTGACTCCCTGCTTATACCATTCAAAATAAAAGCAAGACATTCATTGTGTGCCTTGCCAATATCTTTAGTGGTTAACTGTTGTTGTTTTAAATTGGAATCATTATCCTTGTTGCATGATGATAAACAAAAAGAGCTACATATTAGTAAAACAGCTAATATATTTACAAAACCGGAGTGTTTAATTGGAAAACTACCGGCCGTTTTGTGGATGCAAAAGAAAGAACAAAAAAACATGGTAACGTTTTGTTCTTTCTTACGAAGATTAATAACATTTCTCATGATTTTTAGTATTTAGTTAAATTCTTATCAAATGTACAAAATATCATGAGATAATGTTATCCATTATTGAATAAACAGCGGGAAACGGAACTCAAACATGAAACATTTGATTTATAAATGTTTGAGGGAGTGTTTGACAAGTTCCTCAAGGGTGTATTGCGGATTTTCTTTGACAATTCCATTGATAACTTTTTCTGCAGCGGCTTTGTTAAAGCCTAGCATAACAAGGGCGGAAAGAGCCTCTTGGGCGGCCTGTGTTTTTGGGGCGCCGCCAGCTATCAAGGATTCCATTGAGGTATCACCGCCTTTTACAATTCTATCCTTCAAATCTATTATAACTCTTTGCGCTGTCTTAAGTCCTATTCCCTTGATACTCTTTATTTTATCAACATCTCCGCTGATGATAGCATTCTTCAGTTCATCAGAACTTAAAGATGACAACATCATCCTGGCGGTGTTAGGGCCTATGCCATTGACATTTATAAGCTTCATGAACATATCGCGCTCCGCCTTTGTGTAGAAGCCGTACCACATTGCAATGTCCTCTTTAACATGGTAATAAATAAAGAGTTTTACATCCTTCAAACTTTGAATATCGGTAAAAGTCTGCAGAGAAATTTCCAGCTTGTACCCTATTCCGCCTGTCTCTACAATTGCCTGGGTGGGAGTTACTTCCGCAAGCTGCCCTTTTATATAATCATACATAAGAGAAATGTTTTTCTTGTTAACAGAACAAAATTAAGTTTTTTTAGATGCAAAGTGAAAGTTTGTTTATAATTTTGCATACAATGCCAATGGTACAGTAAATAAAAGTCTTTTGTAAGTAGCATTTGGATTAATGTTATAAGTCTGTATGGAAACAAAAAGCATAATAGAAAATATAAGAAAAAAATTCCCGGCGCTGGCTCAGCAAATGAACGGGCAGCCGTTGATTTATTTGGATAATGCCGCGACTTCTCAGAAGCCGGTGGAGGTTTTGGAGCTGCTGGACAAGATGAATGCAAAAGTAAATGCAAACGTGCATCGTGCTAT
>DAONEN010000012.1:0-40029 GCA_035403105.1 Candidatus Egerieousia sp.
CGTATCAAAGTTTGGAACTTATAGTTTTAGTAAAAGTGCGATAGATACTTTGGTTGTAAACGGATATGCAGCAACCCTTGTAAAGGATGAAAGACTGCAGGCGGTTCTGAGAAAAACAGGACCGGCACATTTTCACTCCACAAATGGAGAAAAGATATCTTTTGCAAGAGAGATTTATCGCTCGCAATTTAAGGTGGGAGAGATAGGTATGGAGGGCGTTTCCGGAAACGATAAAAAGTGGCTTCTCAGTCTTGCGGGGATCTCAGAAAACAGTACAATATCTGGTGCCCAGATTAACGAAGCGATATCATTATTTATGGGAACTCAAGCATTTTCACAAGTTACATACCAGTTTGCGCAGCAGAAAAATGGCGATGAAAAACTTACTTTTATTTTCAAGAAGGGACCTACTAATATTTTAAGTTTTGGTGCACACTATGATTCAGAGGAGGCAGCGGCGCTGCTGCTTAATCTTGGAATTCACCAATATGACCTGCATGGCTCGCGTCTTGCATTTACCGCAAGGCTTAGTTATAACCCGTATATAAAAACTGAGTATACTTATGTGTGCCGTAACTTCCCGCGCTTTGTTGCTACTTATGAATTTGGCACTAAGGATATAAATATCTATAGTTCAAGTACCTCAAAAAACAATATATCCTATGTCTATAATGGACTGGAGGTCTCTTTTGCAAATATGTATCTAAGAAATTTTGACATAAAAGCCGGTGCAAGAATTCAAAATTTCAAGTTCACAAAATTCCTATCGGA
This sequence comes from Candidatus Egerieousia sp., assembly GCA_035403105.1. Lineage (GTDB taxonomy): Bacteria > Bacteroidota > Bacteroidia > Bacteroidales > UBA932 > Egerieousia. Next base: position 772 of record DAONEN010000012.1, read on the forward strand.
TTATATAAATGAGTCTGAATATACTTTAAACGCACGCAGTTATGCTTGTGTTTTTGCGGACGCAAAAATGGATAATCGCGACAGTAAACATTTTACAAAAAAGGGTATGTATCTGGATGCGTCTGCGGAATATTATTTTGCGGGATTTCACTCCGGCTTTAACAGTTTTTCTGCATTCCGTTTTGGTTATTATCTGGCAATAAATCTGAATGATGACTTGGTGCTTCTGCCTTATATTTATGCAAGAATTACGCTGCACAATAAATCTGAGTTTCCATTTTACAATTTTGTAGGTGGTTCAGAGGAAGGAAGATACATAGACCATCAAATTCCTTTCATAGGGATAAATTATGCAAATGCAATGAACAAGTCCGTTGCAGTTGCCCGTCTGGATTTGCGCAGAAAGATAGGCAAGAAGCATTATATTTATGCTATATGCAATTACCTCAGAACTCAAGATGACCTTGGGGCAATAATGGATGTTTCCAAAGGCGGCTACTGGGGTGCTGCTCTAAAATATTCTTATGATACTCCTATTGGCCCTTTAAGCTTCAATATTCACTGGTCAGATTACAACCACAAGGCAGGAGCCTATGTTTCACTGGGTTATTACTTTTAGGGTTTATCAAATAGTGCGGAAATAATTAAATTTGTCCGGTTTTAAATTTGCTTTCATGACAAAGGAACAGGCGCTTAAAAGATTGATGGGGGAGTGCAGCCGCAATGAGATGTGCAGCGGGCAGGCGCGTGCAAAGTTGGAGAAGTGGATGGTGGCGCAGAAAATGGTGGTGCTTACACAGCCTGATATAGAGGAGATTATAAAGACTCTTGTTAAAGAGAAATTTATAGATGATGCAAGGTTTGCAGGGGCTTATATTCGCGACAGGTACAAGTTTTATGGTTGGGGACCACGCAAGGCACAGTTCCAGATGAAGGCCTTGGGAATACCTGTCGAGATTATAAAAGGGGCAATTGCCGCGGAGTCACAGCTTGCCGCGGAGACCCTTAAAAAAATTGTTGCCGCAAAAAGCGCTGAGGTTAAAAAACGCTCTGAACGAGCGGCCTCAAACAAGAGCTCAGGTGATATTGATGACTCCTCGTTCACAGATGAAAATAATTCGTATAGAGTTCAGCAGCAGGCGCGTGCAAAGATTGTAAAATTTGCTCTTTCCCGTGGTTTTGACTATGAGGCGGTTATGAAACTAATACGTTAAATATTTTTGGTGCCTTGCCGGAATCTTGGCTTGTTAGTAGGTTACGTGCTAACTTGGTTGATTATAAATAAGTTTTTTTGTGTCGTATCCTCTTTGGTCCGCTTCTGATAAAATTGCCGACAAAGTCTCTTTAGGCATGGCTTCCGTGCGGGATAATATCCATAGGTATTTATCTGATTTTCCGGCTCCTACAAGGGCCCATTCGTAGTTGTCTCCAAGCGCCAGCACTCTGTAGGAGGAATAAAAGAACAAGAAGAAAGAGACCTTAAGCAAGCCAGTTGTTTTTGTTGTTTTTGCCTTGCCTATAATTTTGCTGTTTCTCTTCTGTTCTGAATTGAAGCCGGTATTTACAACTTTTATCATACCGTTGTCTTTCAAGGAGTAATTGGCTTTGACATTTGTAAGATTCCTTTCAAATCTGTGGTTAAATCTGGCAATCTCATACCAGGTGCCAAGGTAACGGTCAAGGTTAAATTCTCTTACCGTGCTGATATTCAATTTATTATTCTCTGCTGACATGATGATTTTAATATTTAGGTTAAGAAATGCTTATTTCTTGGGCAGGTGAAACGCTCGGGCTACCGTAAATTTACAAAAATTATGATATCACAAGACTGAAAAAATTTCAGTCTTTCTGAAAAATTGTCACTAAAAATTCCCTCAATGCTGTCAAAACTACTTGACTTTCAGCTGGCACAGCCTTTGCGATTTACTCAAGTGTCTTTGGAAATGAACAGAGATTAGAGATCAAAGAGAAGTTTTCAAGACAAGATTTAACAATAAACAAATTTAAAAATAGGAGGATTTTATTATGATGCCAATTTTAAGAAGAAACAATGAGAACTGGTTGCCGGGTATCTTCAATGATATCTTCAGCGACGATGATTGGATGATTAAAGCTAACGCTTCTGCCCCTGCAGTAAACGTCATTGAAAATGCTAAAGATTATAAAATTGAGGTGGCTGCACCTGGAATGACCAAGGAAGATTTCAAGGTCAACATAGATGAGAACGACAATCTTGTAATCTCTATGGAGAAAAAGAATGAGAACAATCAGGGCAAAGAGAATAGCCACTACTTGAGACGCGAGTTCTCATACTCTAAATTCCAGCAAGTTATGACGCTTCCTGATAATGCGGATAAAGAGAAAATTTCCGCAAAAGTTAACAACGGAATTTTGAATATTCAGATTCCTAAGTTGCAGGAGGATCAAATTAAAAAGCAGCAAAAACTGATTAACGTTGAATAGAAAAAAGCCCGAATCACTTCGGGCTTTTTTTGCATGTCTCTTATTTGATTATCTTTGTGACGTTATGGAGAATCTTAAGGAACGTCTGGATACGTTAAGGAGGTCTCTTTGACTATGATAAGAAAGTCAAAGAGATAACTGAAGGTGAGAAGGTTGCTGTTGCGCCTGATTTCTGGAATGACGCTAAGAATGCGGAGGCGTTCTTGAAAAAACTGTCGGGAAAAAAATACTGGGTCAATGCTATTGACTCCCTTAAAAGAGAGGGAGAGGACTTTGACGTGCTTAAGGAGATGGGGGCGCCTGAGGAAGAGATTGCTCAGCAAGATACCCTGGTTACCAGGCACTTGGAAGAAGTTGAGTTTAAGAGTATGTTGTCTGCAGAGGGGGATAATCTTGGTGCGCTGGTTAAAATTAACAGCGGGGCCGGCGGAACGGAGAGCAATGACTGGAGCAGCATGCTTATGAGGATGTACACAAGATGGGGAGAGCGCAATGGATATAAAGTGACTATTACTGATTTGCTTGCGGGTGATGAGGCCGGAATTAAATCTGTTACTCTCCAGATAGAAGGCGATTACGCTTACGGATATTTGAAGGCGGAAAACGGAGTGCATCGTCTGGTGAGAATTTCCCCATTTAACGCGCAGGGCAAGAGGCAGACAACTTTTTCATCTGTATTTGTTTATCCGCTTGTGGATGACTCAATTGAGATTGTTATTAATCCCGCAGATTTGGAGTGGGACACATTCCGTTCCAGCGGTGCGGGTGGACAAAATGTAAATAAGGTTGAGACGGGAGTAAGAGTCAGACATATCCCGACAGGTATTGTTGTGGAAAATACGGAGACTCGCTCTCAGCTGGATAATCGTCAGAATGCGTTGAGAATTTTAAAGTCTCATTTGTATGAATTGGAACTTGAAAAGAAAAGGGAGAGACAGGTTGAGCTTGAGGGGCAAAAGAAAAAAATAGAGTGGGGTTCTCAAATCCGCAGTTATGTTTTGCATCCGTATAAGATGGTGAAAGATGTACGTACTGGTATAGAAACTGCTGATACGCAGGGAATTCTGGACGGAGATTTGAATGCTTTTATGAAAGCTTTCTTAATGGGAGTGAGAAGAGGGGATAATAAAAATGACGATGAAGATTAGTAAAATTTAGTGATAAATAATAGCTCATAATGAGTTTTAAATAATAAAGATTATGGAAGAATACAAATACAATCCGATGTTTGAAATTGGCAAGGATGCTACTGAGTATCATTTGCTTGAAGATTCAAAAAAATATGTAACCGTCGGGAACTTTGAAGGTCATAAAATCCTAAAAATTTCTGCGGAGGGTTTGAGAATGCTGTCAAGGCAAGTTTTCCATGATATTGCCTTTATGCTGCGTCCCTATCATAATGAGATGGTTGCAAAGATACTTGATGACCCTCAGGCAAGTGAAAATGATAAGGCGGTTGCCCTGACTTTTATGTTGAATGCGGACGTTGCGGCAAAGTGTCAACTTCCTCTTTGTCAGGATACCGGGACTGCGATTATTTTTGGCTGGAAGGGAGAGAATGTCTACACCGGCGGCGGTGATGCGGCTGCTCTGGAGCATGGAGTTTATGACACATATACAACTGATAATCTGCGTTATTCGCAGACTGTTGCCTTTGATATGTTTAAAGAGAAAAACTCCGGAAACAACATTCCCGCACAGATAGAAATTTTCTCTCACGACGGCGATGAGTACAAGTTTTTATTCATGGCAAAGGGTGGCGGAAGTGCAAACAAAACATATTTGTATCAGGAAACAAAGGCGCTTCTTGCACCTGACAAACTGGAGAAGTTTTTAATTGAAAAGATGCGTTCTTTGGGAACGGCCGCATGCCCTCCTTATCATATTGCGTTTGTAATTGGCGGAACTTCTGCAGACTTAAGTCTCTCTACGGTTAAACTTGCATCTGCAAAATATTATGATGCGCTGCCAACTAAAGGACTTGGCAACGGCCAGGCATTCAGGGATGTAGATATGGAGCAAAAACTTTTGAAGGATGCTCAGGAACTTGGAATTGGCGCTCAGTTTGGCGGAAAATATTTTGCGCATGATGTTAGAGTGATAAGACTTCCGCGTCACGGAGCTTCTTGTCCTGTTGGACTTGGAGTAAGCTGCAGCGCAGACAGAAATATTAAAGCAAAGATTAATGAGGATGGAATTTGGCTGGAGACCTTGGATGCAAATCCTGCTCGCCTGATTCCCGCCAAGTTTAAAAACAGCAGTTCTGCTTTTGAGGGTGGCGTTCATGTAAACTTGAATCGTCCTATGAAAGAGGTGCTTGCAGAGTTGACCAAACATCCGGTTTCTACTTTTCTTCTTTTGGACGGAACCATTATTGTTGCCCGCGATATTGCGCATGCAAAATTGAAAGAACGTCTTGATAAGGGAGAGGAACTTCCTCAATACATTAAAGATCACCCGGTTTACTATGCCGGTCCTGCGAAAACTCCAAAGGGTATGCCGAGCGGTTCATTTGGCCCAACAACGGCTGCACGCATGGACCCTTATGTAGATTTGTTCCAGGATAACGGAGGCAGTATGATTATGATTGCTAAAGGCAATAGAAGCCAGGCTGTTACAGATGCTTGCAAAAAACACGGTGGATTTTATCTTGGGAGCATTGGTGGTCCTGCCGCAATACTTGCACAGGATAACATTAAGAGTGTCAAATGTATAGAATATCCGGAACTTGGAATGGAAGCCATCTGGCAAATAGAGGTTGTGAATTTCCCTGCTTTTATTTTAGTAGACGACAAAGGCAACGATTTCTTCAGCAAATTCAAGGGCCGTTAGCTGGACATGAAAAAGATAATTTATTCAATATTACCTTTCTGCATTCTGTTTTTTGCAGGAATTTTGTGCAATAATGCCGAGGCGCAAAATACTAAGGCGTTAGCAAGTAACTCTGTAATTGATACTGTATTCAGCAAGAAATTGGAGTGTAGTATAATTTCTAGAGGTGATAATTTTCCCGACAGATGTATTAAGAGGGACAGCGTTTATTTTTTGTTTGCTGCGCTTCATAAAAATATTGATGTTGAGGATTTTGCGGTCAAGGCAAATTTTTCCAGGGTAAAAACCGATTCAATATTGTCTCTATTGGAGAGCAAGAACTTGGTTCATAAAATTAATGGAATTTTTAAGCCCACTATTTTTATGGATTTGGCGGAGGACGGTAAAAATTTGTTTTCCTATGCTAGCCCGATATCCGAGCAAATAGCTAATATAATTGAGAAAAATCTATCGGGAATAAAAAGAGATTTTTCAAAGATGAAAATGGCGCAGAACAGTAATTTTGAACATTGGTCTTTTTTTATTTTAAGTGATGTGATTTTGGATAATTGGCAGATTAACAATGTGGAACGGGATTTCTTGAGTGCGCCTGAGCGTCCGCTTAGGCACGGTAAAAATTATTACTGTCGCATTTCTGAGAGGAATTCAGTGAGGGAAGCGTTTGGAATTTACGGCAATCAGTCAGGTGATATTAGTGTTTATGGGAATAATCGCAATAATTGCAATTTATCTGAAACAGAGAATGTTGTCTCTGCTTCAGATAATGAAATGCTTGAGATAATGGCTCAAAAGTTTCTGCCCAAGTTGCTGAAAGTTTTGGAAAACAACAGAGCTTATATGGAGAACATTTATGTTAAATCCAGTTACTCCAATGAAATAACTTTCAATGAGTTCTGTATATGGTGGTATCACTTCATTTATACGCAAACTACAGATTTGCTGGCATCTAGAGGTGTATCACAAATTCCGGAGAACGGAAATTTTGTGTATAAATTTTAAAAACGACTTAAGGTATCCAAACTAAGCGGAAGCCAATTGCCGGGGATCTTACAAATGGACTGCAACTATTTCTAACTTTCACTCTGCACATATCGGCAGCCTCGTCTTGAGCTTTTTCCCATTCTTTTCCGCCGGCAAAATTTTCTTTTGATAATTGAGGTGTATTTGTGTGCGCCCCGCCTCTAATAACTTTAAACTTTCCGCTTATAGTGCCCTTTGGATCTATTAACGGATTGTTGAATGTAGAATTAGGGTATTGGTTAGTATAGCCGTCTGTAGTCCACTCCCAAACATTGCCGCTCATATCATAAATTCCAAGTTCATTTGATCTTAATGTTGCAACGGGTTTAGAACAACCATCTTTTGCAGTGAACCTGTACCATGCTACGTCACTTATTTCATTGCTTCCGCTGTACTTGTATCCCTTGCTCTTTACTCCGCCAATGGCAGCAAATTCCCATTCCGCCTCTGTCGGGAGTCTAAATGTTCCGTTGTCTTTATTAATGTAATTAATCTTACTTAGGAATCCATTCTTTCCGCAGATGTTATACCACGTTATGGATTCCACTGGTAGGTTATCTCCCCTTAAATTATAGGATGGGTTATTTTTTATTATTGTAGTCCATTGAGACTTAGTGACTTCTGTTTTACCGATGTAGTAATCCTTGGTGATTTTTACCCAATGTGCAGGTGTTTCATCCTCGTCTTTAACTTCTACATCATTTTTCATGCTTCCCATCAAGAATGTTCCGGCCTTAACCAGAACAAACTCAAAATCAACGCCGTTGACTGTAATGGTCTTGGTGGCGGGAAGTTCTTCTTCTGCAGCGCATTGTGTTGGGCTTTGCTGGGCCCACAGCATAGTGGGGAGCAGTAATAATGACAAAACGACAAATATATTTTTCATAATCATATTTATTTACTTGATAAAGTGTTAAATACAGATGAATTAAATAATGATGCAGTTCCAGTGTTTAACTGCCCGGTCATAAGGTCCATGTAAATTAGAATAGAATTATTTGATCTATACCCAATTACGATACAACTATTAAGTAAGCTTCCACATTTAGTGGTGAAAACTATTTTACCGGAATCTATAGCATATTTATAAGAAGAAGCCGGTGCTAAATTAAAATAGTTACCTAAGAAGTTAATAAAGTTAGAATTACTAACATCAATTCCACTGGCTAAAATTTCACCTGCATCCGCGTTATAAGCATTGCAGTAGGCAGCCAAATAGTATGCATAGGAGTAAAACGAGCCTCTAATTGTGTTATATGCGTAACTTATTGCTTCAAAAGGACTTACATTCAATCCATTATGTTCAGCAGTTGTGAGATAGCTGTTTATTGCGAATGTGTCGCCATCTTGATATACGTATGTATCAATATTATCATTTGGAGAGTCCTTGTCCTCGCCATTACCAGAATCTTTATTATTGTTATTATTATCATTTTGGCACTGTCCTGTACAATCTTCTCTTCCACAATAAGGGCAAGGAGAATTCGGCTCGTAGTTGTGATCTCCGCCTCCACCAAAATGACCGCAGTTACAGTCCTGGACTAAAGCGCCACAGTCAGGGCAGAACATAAGAAAAGCCCCTCCATTAGCATCGCTGTTGCCATGCTTGCAGTTTGGACATATATCACCGTGAACATAAACGCCACAATTATAACAATACCAAGAATCTCCCTCCTCGCCTGTAATGTACCCAGTTGGATGATTTGTTTGTAACGAATCTGTGCTAGATTTTGTCACAATTTTAGGAAAATGTAGTGCAAAGCCAATAAGTGTTGCAGTTCTGTTTGTAGAATTTTTCATGTCATTATTATCATGAATGACGCCTAGCATAACCTTTTTGCTATTGCCGAAATAGTATGCTTCTACGCATTTGCCGGTTTCATCTGAGTAAAGCATAAAGCCGTTAAAATGGGTCCTGCATCCGGTATATAGGAAGGCCTTGTCATCCGAATATCTGTTGTCCATACTACCTATTGCAGTAGTTATGAATCTTCTAACTTGACCATTGTCCAATCTTTCTATGACTAAATAGGATTTTATATCATAGTTAGATTTCTTAATTATATAATAAATTCCTGTTTTTGCATAGAAAGATGCAACAGTATTTGCTGGAACATTAAGGGGAACCATGTAAGCAGATGAATTTTTTGTGGTACCATAAATGGCATTCTCCCAATCGGGGGTTATGTTTTCAAAATCTGCTTTTGTTGCGGCAGCAGAACCGCTGTTAAAGTACTCCACAAGTTTTAAATCTTGTGCGTTATCCTCAAAGTTTGTCTTGGCTTCAGCAAGAGAAAACTTTTCGTTTTCATTAAGACCAGAGATGTGGTCGCCTGTACAGGCACTGAGGACAAAAGCAAGAAATACTACTGCAAAAATTATATAGATTCTTTTCATTTACGTTAAATATATAAGTATTAATTTTTATTTAAAATTTAAATAAAGGTAAATATTTGTTTTATATTTGCAAGCAAATGTGTCTAATACTATTAACATTTTAAATGATTTTATTGAAAAATAAAAGCAATTATTATATTAGCAAATCGTCAATTTCTGCCATAATTGGGTTAATATTATTACTATTGACTTTTTATAATAAAGTCTGCCAAGATATACTTTCGTACAGATTTTATTTTTCTTTTTTAGCACTTATGTGCTTTGTGGTTTGTTTTACTGGATTATATTATTGGAGAAGGCATATGACCGTCTTCTCTTTCTCTGAAATCAATGCAGTTGACATATTTGTTTTTATATTTATTTTGTACGGGTCAATAAATATTTCTTTCAAAGGGGACAACTATGAACCGCTGATAGCAATCAAGTGGCTCTCAATTATTGTAATCTATTTTATATTCCGTCTTCAAACGAAACGATCTAAAGTTATTGTTATGTACTTTATAATAATCTCTGGATTAGTTCAATGCGTAATGTGTCTTTTGCAGTTTGCAAGTATCCTAACTCCAAATAATAGTATATTTCCGATAACAGGCAGCTTTACTAACCCCGGTCACGTGGGTGGGTACTTAGCAGTTTCCTTTTCCCTTGCGGTTTCTCTTTTAGTAAATAATAAGGAACACCAGTCCAAAAATACAAGAATGTTTTTAGCCATAAGTGCCGTAATGATATTGGGTGTTATTCTGATGTCAAAATCAAGGGCAGCTCTTTTGGCTTGTGCTATTGCTGCTATTATAATATTTTATCAGTCTGCATATTACGGAAAGTGTTCTTCACAGATGAGGTGTGTTTTTACCTTTGTCGCAATTGTTATAACGTTGTCCTCTATTGTTGCACTTTATAGCATAAGACCAAAGTCAGCCAATTCAAGGGTGTTAATATGGAGGATAGGCATCGGGATGATAAAAGATAAACCAATTTTTGGTGGCGGTGTTGCGTCATTTCGTTCATCTTATATGTACAAGCAGGCTGAATACTTTAAGATTCACAAAGATTCAAAGTTTACCCTTATAGCAAATAATAACTATCAATCGTTCAATGAATTTATTCATATAACTTGCGAACAGGGAATTGTAGGACTTGTCATTCTTTTGTCAATTTTATTTGCCGCCTTTTTTCAACAGTACAGTTCAGTTGAAAAACCTGCATTAGCGGCTTTAATAACTGTGAGTTGCTTCTTGTATGTTTCTGATATTCCGCCTATACTTATTATGTTCCCTGTCTTACTTGCTCTTCCATATAATGCGGAAAAGCATAGGAATATCGACTTAAAAAGATCCAAACATATCCCGTTGCTGCTTGTGACGGTTGCCGTATCTCTAGCTATAGTTTCTTTCTATATTAAGGAAAAATATGATATAGTAAGAAAGGATATAATTAGTTCATATAAATTGGAGTGGCCTCTGATAAAGCGCAACGATAAAGAATATGCGCTAATGTTGCACAACAAGGATTTTGCTTTGCGTTATGCAAGTGTTTCACAAGAATTTGGAGATGTCGTTTATGCGATTAATACACTTGAAGATGTACGTAGGTATATGCCGACCGGTGAAATGTTAAGCGATTTGGGGGATCTTTATGCTGAAAAGGGTAATGAGAGGTTGGCTATCAGCAATTATTGGCTTGCCCATTATATGATTCCATCAAGAATCATCCCGCTATATAAGCTGTTCTTATTCTATAAGAAAAGGGGAGATATAGTAGACGCAAGAAGGGTTGCAAAAATAATTATCAGTCAACATTATAGTAAAGTTGGCTCTATTGTTTTAAGGGCAAAACACGAGGCGAAGATATACTACTTTGGAAGTAATAACTAACCGATTATCACTCGGTTATTTTTGTAAGAATCATTTCAGAAGGAAATGTTATGCCCTCCGGAAAAACATCTTCATTACTCATGACGAGGCCTTCTCCCGCTTTGATTTCAATTTTTATTTTTGGCGGATTTTGTGAGATTATAGTAAGTTGCCCATCGGTAAATCTCTTTGGTTTTCCCAATCCATTTTTTTTGCCATAATCTTTAATGCTGAAGGTTGCAGTTGTACTATTTATATTCAAAATGATAATTGGGCAGTCAAACAAATCATTGTAAGACATTGAGTACATGTTCATGCAATCAATGATCGTTACTCCGTTTTTTGAGAATGTATACGCTCCAGTAACACATTCTTCTGTCCCTCCACCCCAATTGTCTGGTATGTTAAGTGTACACTTTTTGAGTTTCATTGTAAAAGCTTCACCAGCAGCTTGGTTTGTATATCTCCATGTTCCCACGCAAAAATCTATGGGAAAAGTTTGAGCAAAAGAGGAGGAGGAAAAAAGAATAAAAAACAGAAACAGAGGTAATTGTTTGGTTGTCTTCATGTTTTGCGGTTTTACTATTTTAAGGTATCCAAACTAGGCGGAAACCAATTGCCGGGGATCTTACAAATGGACTGCAACTATTTCTAACTTTCACTCTGCACATATCGGCAGCCTCGTCTTGAGCTTTTTCCCACTCTTTTCCGCCGGCAAAATTTGCTTTTGATAATTGAGGTGTGTTTGTGTGCGCTTCGCCTCTTTAGTGAGTCTAAAGGTTCCGGACTTAACCAGAAACTCAAAATCAACGCCGTTGACCGTAATGGTCTTGATGGCGGGAAGTTCTTCCGCTGCAACACATTGCGCCGGGCTTTGCTAGGCGCACAGCATAGTGGGGAGCAGTAATAATGAAAAAACGACAAATATGTGTTTCATGATAAATATGGTTTTTATCTATTCTGTTATTTTTGTAAGAATCATTTCAGAAGAAAAGCTCCTGCCCTCCGGAAAAATTTCATTATTATCATTAATGACATATATACCCTCTGATTCCTCTATGTCAACTTTTATTTTTGGCGGATTTTGTGAGATTATAGTAAGTTGCCCTGCGGCAAATCTCTTTGGTTTTCCCAATCCATTTTTTTTGCCATAATCTTTAATGCTGAAGGTTGCAGTTGTACTATTTATATTCAAAATGATAATTGGGCAGTCAAACAAATCATTGTAAGACATTGAGTACATGTTCATGCAATCAATGATCGTTACTCCGTTTTTTGAGAATGTATACGCTCCAGTAACACATTCTTCTGTCCCTCCACCCCAATTGTCTGGTATGTTAAGTGTACACTTTTTGAGTTTCATTGTAAAAGCTTCACCAGCAGCTTGGTTTGTATATCTCCATGTTCCCACGCAAAAATCTATGGGAAAAGTTTGTGCAAAAGCGGCAGCATTTAAGCTGACAAGCAGCAATGCAATAAATAATATTTTTTTCATAATTAAATATTTGTTAAGCAGTCATAAAAAGACGTTATGTTGTTAGCATATTTTGCGTATGCCCAGTCTTGAGAAGCCGAGTCTCCAAAGCAGAATGCCACCTTTAATCCATTCTGCTGGAAGTAATAACTAGCCAATTATCAACTCGATTAGTTTTGTAAGAATCATTTCAGAAGGAAAACTTATTTCCTCTGTTAAAACACCTTAATTACTCATTGATTACCAGCTCCCTCCGGCACCGCCACCGCAGAAGCCGCCTCCTCCTCCGCCGAATCCTCCAAAGCCGCTGAATCCTCCTCCGCCACCTGAGCTGCCTCCGAATCCGCCAATGAATGGACCACCAAATCCTCCGCCGGAATTGAACCCTCCTCCGCGGCCAATATGGCGTCCGTGTTTCTTCCCATAAATTGATGCGGCAATACCTATCCCAAAGAATAGTGCAATGAAAATTAGCATTACTATGCCGCCGGGATCTTCCCCGTCATCTCCGCTGAATTCATCTGAAGAAATCTCACCTGCTGCAAGAGGAAAAATCAAACTGAGCGCATCATTGATTCCGTCATAGTAATCATTCTCTTTAAATGCCGGAATAAGACGCATTTGTATGATTCTCTCACACATTGCATCTGTAAGAACCCCTTCTAGTCCTGAACCTGTCGAGATGAAAACTTCACCGCTTTCATCTCCAACTTTTGGTTTTACAAGAAGTACTATTCCGTTAAGATATTTCTTCTGACCTACGTTCCACGTTTTTCCTATTGTGCGTGCATATTCCTCTTTATCAAATCCGTACAGAGTCGGAACAATTACAACGACAATTTGGTTGGAGGTTTTTCTGGAGAAATCTTCACAACGATTTTCCATAGAGGCAGCTTGCTCCAGAGTCAAAATCCCCGTGTAGTCATTGACCAATCTTGGAGGATTTGGACGTTCCGGAATAGCATCTGCAGGTGAATTAAATTTTGCAGAAGATTCTTTTTGTTCTGCAGCATCAAGCGCAACTTCTGCCGCTTTAATCTGCTCATCTCCAACAGGTACGTAAGGATCTGTCGCAAGTGTTGAACCAAAAGATGTTCCTATTATGTTGCCGTCTTTATCTTTTTTAACGGCGGCTTGCAGAGTCTTTTCAGCGCTATTTGTGCTTGCTTTTTTTATTGAATCCGCAGCAAGCAATCTGATATTCTGATTTGCGATAGCAGTATTATTTGCAGCATTCTGCGCTCCGGCAGGTATTGCCGCAGTTGCAATTAAGCATATCGCCGCAAGAACAGCAACGAATTTATTTTCCAAAAGATACTTCATCGCTCTGTTCATTTACATCATCCGCAGTGTGCGGAAATTCTTTTTTCAGCAAATCTCCTGTGCTTAGAATTGCTTTACATATCCCATTGGTATATTGCCCTTTAGAGAAATCTTCTGAAATTGCGGAGCGGATGTTATTCCAATAATTATCCGGGATAACTCTGTTAATACCGTCATCACCAATTATCGCAAACTTGCGGCTTTTCTTTGCTACATAAATTAGCACTCCGTTACGCGCTGCAGTCTTGTACATTCCAAGCATATTAAAGAGATAAATTGCCCTTGCCATAGGATTCTCCTCTTTGCATTCACTCTCTATATGTACACGGATTTCTCCGGAAGTATTCAGTTCCGCTTTTTTGATAGCGGCAACTATCATATTCTCATCCTCTCTGGGAATCAGATGTTTAACAAACCACATGATATAAATAAAACTGTCGGGAGCAAGATAATTATCTTTTTCCCGACAGTAATTTTTTAAGAATTAAAATTCAACCTTAGGTGCGGTTTCTGATCCTGCAGCTGCCTCAAAATAAGGCTTGGTCTTAAAGCCGAATAGGCCGGAAATCATGTTGTTAGGGAATTTCTGCAGATATGTGTTGTAGTTCTTTGCAGTGTCATTAAAGTTGTTGCGGGCAACGTTAATTCTGTTTTCAGTTCCCTCCAGCTGGCTTTGCAGCTCAAGGAAGTTTTCATTTGCTTTTAAGTCTGGATAATTCTCCTGAATCATAAGCAGTTTGCCAAGTGCACTGCCAAGCTCTCCCTGTGCATCGTTGAATTTCTTAAGAGAGGCTTCATCCAAATTTGCGGGATCAACTTTGATTTGAGTTGCCTTTGCGCGAGCCTCTACAACTCCCTCTAAAGTAGATTGTTCATGCTTTGCATAACCTTTGACTGTAGAAACCAAGTTAGGAATCAAATCTGCTCTTCTCTGATAAGTGTTTTCTACATTGCTCCATGCCGTGTTAACAGCCTCACGCTGCTTAACCATTGAATTATAGGCTTTTATACCCCAAATAACTAGTATCGCCAAAATGACGAGTACTACTATTAGTCCTGAACATCCTTTTTTCATAATTGTAAGTATTTGTTTTAGTTACAGTTCTAGTGTTTGCGCACGCATCTTACAGAGGCACCCATGTCATCCTTTGTTGCGTAATTGAACGGGAAGTTTGGCAGGTTGTAGTATATGTATCTGTAATAAGCGTTGTTGGAATCCATTTGAGTGGAACTCCAAAAATATGCGTATGTATTAAGCCCTGTGAAATAATGATAATTATTTGAGCATGTGCCTGTTGCAAGAGCATTCCACCCAAGCTTGTTTTGCATGGTTACAAGGGCGGAGTAAGGCCAAAATTTTGTTCCGTTGAATTTAGCATTTACCATTAGCATCTGACCAAGTCCCGTCCAGTTGTCTAAAAAACGTACTGGACTTCCTTTCAATGTCTTAGCCAAGTCTTCCCAATCCTCATTGGTAGGGACTGTCCACCCAGGAGGGCAAGCTCCCTGAGGTCCTCCTCCAAGTCCTGCGCCTGAAACTCTTCCTGTGGCGTCATTCCAATTATACAATCTTCCAAAAACATATCCGGCGTCATCGGCATTTGCATAACCGCTGCCGCTGCCTTGATAATTAAGGTTTTCCGCAAACCAATCCAGATTACCTGCAGTTGTTATGTAATAGTATTGCCTATCCCTGGGGTCTTGTATAGAGTCTGTAGGTGCGGAGACGCCAGTAAGCGAATGTCCTATGTATGGAACTATTGAATTGCAATACATTGTAGAGGTTGTGCCGTAATAACCTGTTGCTGAGGCTGCTTCAGTAATAGTATACAGAGCCAGCGAATCCGGAATTACAACAGTGCATTGCACTCCGGCAGTACCCTTTACAGTATCATCCATAATTGAGGAATACCACTTGTAAGTCACTCCGGATGAAGGAGTTGTGATTCCTCCGGCTGTTAAAGTATAACTCCTCCCGGCCAGCGAGTACAGCGGAAGCGTATAAGTCATATCCCCCTCCATATATTCTTCTGTATCATCAGACTTATGGCATGCTGCAACAAAAAGGGCTGCAATAAAAAGGAGTGTCCAAAATGTTTTAGTAGAACTGAATTTCATTCTTGCTTAATGTGTTTAATGCAAAAGTACGTTTTTTTGCACTTAAAATGAATTATTTCTAAATTTGTACATTAATGCGAGCCAAAATCGTGCCACTACTTTGGCGTGATGTATACTCTAAAAACCTAATATATGTTAAGGAAAATGGATTGGCGTCTTGCTGCCTCTGCAATTATTTCCGCAATCTTAATTGCTGCGGGATGCAGTAAAAGCAAAGATTATGTTGCCTTGACCGGCGTTGCCCAAGGTACAACTTACCATATAGTTTATGAACCTCTCGACAGCTCTGCCTGTAATGTGAGGGACAGCGTAAAACTCTATTTTAAACAGATAGATAATTCAGTTTCCGGCTATGACACAACATCTATCTTGCATAAGTTTAACAACAATATGCCTGTTAAACTGGACAAAATTTTTATAGACAATTTTATCTTTTCTTCCGCTATGTATGAGCAGAGCAGCGGGGCTTTTGATGTTTCCAGCGCTCCGCTTTTTGATTTATGGGGGTTTGGATTTAAAAATAAATCGACGGTATCTAAAGAAAAGATAGACAGCATAATGCAGTTCACAGGCATGAGACACTTTAAGTTGATTGGTAATGTGATAACCAAAGATGATCCGCGCTGTGAGTTGAATTTCAATGCAATAGCGCAAGGCTATACCGCTGATTACTTTGCTTCAAAGTTTAGGGACATGGGCATGAAAAATTTTATGATAGAAGTGGGGGGAGAAGTTTTTGCACAGGGGGTGAATCCTGAGGGGAAATTTTGGAAGATAGGCGTTGACAAACCGGTGGACGGGAATAATTCTCCCGGCGATATGATACAAGATGTTATCAGTCTTTCCGGCAGGGGGTTGGTTACCAGCGGAGATTACAGGAAGTACTATATAGAGAACGGAAAAAAATACGCTCATACAATTAATCCCAAGACGGGTTATCCTGTTCAGCATAATTTGCTGAGTGCAACCGTGATAGCTCCAAATGCCACAGCGGCAGATGCTTATGCAACATATTTCATGGTTGTAGGAGTGGAGAAGGCAAAGGAAATAATTGCAAATACTCCGGATATAGAGGCTCTTTTGATTTACGGAGATCAAAAACATATGCATCAGTATATTTCTAAGGGTATGAAGAAAATTACCAAAGTAGAGAACTAATATTATCTGTGTGAGCAGATATGCACCATATACAAAATGAAAAATAAAATATTTGATGATTCTAAAAATATTTCCAGAAGAAATTTTCTGAAAACATCAATAGCCCTTGGAGGGCTTTCAACTATTGCAATCTTTGGAGGCGAGAGTTTTGTCACATCAGCCGCATCCGGCTTGACCGGATCAGGCTTTAAGACCAAAGACCAATTTGATACAATAATTGCCAACGGTTTAGTTTATTGCGGAGATGGAAAAGCTCCGCTTAAAGCAGATTTAGGTTTAAAAAACGGTAAGATTTCTGCAATTGGAAAACTTGGAAAAAACTGCAGAGAGTTTATTGATGCAAACGGTCAGGCTGTGAGCCCTGGCTTTATTGATATTCATACTCACACAGACACAAATTTACTTGAGGCTCCTCTTGGAGACAGCAGATTATTCCAGGGCGTAACTTCCGACATTGCAGGTAATTGCGGCGGTTCACCTTTCCCGTATTCAGATGAAGAGTATGATGCTGCAAAAGGGACAAAGCGTTTTGGATACCCTTTCTGGAAAAACATTGACGGCTTTTATGATGCCTTAAGGAAAAATACAATCGGAATTAACTTTAAGAGTTATACAGGACAAGGTACTCTTAGGCACGTAGTTGTAGGTGACAATAATGTTCCTTGCACTCCGGACCAGCTTAAGAAAATGTGCTATTTGCTTGACCAGCAGATAGAAATGGGAAGCATCGGTTTGTCATTTGGATTGGAATATACTCCGGGTTCTTACGGCAGCAGAGAGGAATTTGTAGAACTTCTTAAGGTTGTTGCAAAACATAATGCTTTGTATGCAATTCACATGAGGAATGAGGATGACCGTGTAGAGCAAGCTATTACAGAGGCTATTGACTTAGCTCGCGCTTCAGGTGCAAGACTGGAAATTTCTCACCTTAAAGCGCAGAATGAAGCCAATTGGGGAAAGGTCCCAAACATGCTTAAATTGATTGATGATGCTGTGGCGAGCGGAATGGATATTTGTTTTGACAGGTACCCCTACACTGCTTTCTCTACTGATATGGAGACTTTTGTTCCTCTTAATGACAGACAGGGAAGCAATGAAGATGTAATTGCTAGATTAAAAGATCCTGTAAAGTCCAAGGCTATAGGGGAGTATGCTCTTAGCAGAATTAAGAGACTAGGTGGTCCTCATTGTGTTTTGGTTGCAGCTTGTTTTGCTCCGGGCAATGAAAAATATTCGGGCAAGTTCATTGATGAGTGCTGTGCTATTTCCGGAATGGATATATGGCCGATGATTCAGTATCTTTTGATTTCAGAAAATCTTGGCGTTCAGATTGCAGGTTTTGCAATGAAGGAGAGCAACTTGCGTGCAATTCTAAATCATCCTCTTGCAATGGTTGCATCTGACGGCAGCGTCTATTCTCCAAACGGAAGGTTGGGAACAGAGATGCCGCATCCTCGTTCTTATGGCACATTCCCTAACTATCTTGGCAAGTATGTAAGAGATGAAAAGTTCTGCGATTTGCAAACTGCAATTTATAAATGCACAGGACTTCCTGCTCATCAGCTGAGACTTAAAGAGAGGGGTTTGCTAAAGGTTGGATATGCAGCGGATGTTGTTGTATTCAATCCTGTAACTATAGCTGACATAGCTACATACGCAAAGCCCCATCAATTCCCGCGCGGAATAGACCACGTGTTTGTCAATGGAGCTCATGAAATTTCCGGAGGCAAGTACACAGGGTGCAAGCTTTCCGGTGTTATATTGTAAATACCACAAATAATATATAAAAAGAGCGGTGCCGTTTTCAGCACCGCTCTTTTTATATTGTTCTAAGATTAGTTCAAATTTTTTCATCTTTTTCAAATGCTTCAACTATCTTTGTAACAAGAGAGTGGCGCACTATGTCATCTTTTGTAAAATCTATAATTGCTATTCCTTTTATTTTTTGCAGCAGTTTAATTCCCTTTGCAAGTCCGGAGTCTTCTTTGCGCGGCAAATCTATCTGCGTCATATCTCCGGTTACAATAAATTTTGCATTGTTGCCCATTCTTGTAAGGAACATTTTCAACTGCCCAAGAGAGGTATTTTGCGCCTCATCCAAAATTACAAACGCCCCTTCCAACGTTCTTCCTCTCATGTATGCAAGCGGTGCAATTTGTATTGTTCCTTCCTCCATCAGAATTTTTAATTTTTGCGGAGGAATCATATCCAGAAGCGCATCATACAATGGCTGAAGATATGGGTCCAATTTATCTTTTAAATCACCGGGTAAAAACCCAAGTCTTTCTCCTGCTTCAACTGCCGGTCTGGTAAGAATCAGTTTTTTGACCTCACGGTTTTTAAGCGCTCTAACTGCCAGAGCTATAGCTGTATATGTTTTACCTGTTCCGGCGGGACCAATTGCAAAAACCAAATCGTGAGTATAATAATCGCTCACAAGTTTTTTCTGATTTTTAGTGCGGGCTCTTATAATTTTTCCCTCATTGCCAAACACTATGATATCTCCTTCATCTCCCAGATCTCCCCGTCTGCTGTGAGGGTCAACATTTTCACACTCTCTGTCATCCTCGCTAGAGATGCCCATTGGAAAATCATCCGGCATGCCAAGCGGTGATTGCGGACTCTCAAAAATTTGGTCCACATCATCAAGGTTTAGATTACGTTTGTGTTTTCTGATGTCTATCAAGACATTAACGGAGTGTTCAAAATTTGTAATGTCTTTATAGCTGCCCTTCAACATAATGCAATTTCCGCGCGGCGTAATTTTTAACTGCGGAAAATATTTGCCTAGTCTGTTGATGATTCTGTCGTTGACGCCAAAGATATCAATAGGGTCAATCTCCTTAAGCTCAATTTTTTTTTCTGCCATATATGCCAGTTAAGTGCGCGTAATAACCATAGACCGCGCACACAAATGTAGTTATTTTTCTAATCTTGCGGATACATACATTTCTGAGCGGAACTGTGAATCAAAGCTGCAAATTTTTATCAGATGTTTATCCTTTATAAATTGATAAGTATGAGCCATTTTAGAAAATGCCACTTTTTGTTTTGGCGTCGCGGCTCCATTTGCATAATCCTCAGAGTTTATAAAGTCTTCTATTGGAACAACGGTATAATCTTGCAAAAACTCTCCCCTCCTAAAACACCATGTATATTCCCATTTTGGCATCGCGATAGATATTTTTCCGGTAAAATTGTCTTTTATAAAGGTTAGCTGCAACAACGTACCAACTTGAGTATAAGCCGGATCGCTCTGATTAGAAATATAGTTTCCCATTGAATAAAAAACCATTTTGTTTACATTGCCGCTTTGAGAAACGTTGCCTTCAATTTCAGGACCCTGGTCCGGCTCCATATAAATATATCCCTCTTCCGGAACGTGCGGATGGCTTCCTACAATTACTCTAACTCCTTCTCTGAAAAGCATTTTAGCCCATTGCTCTTGTTCTGCCGATGGTTCCAGATGATACTCTTCCCCCCAATGAGGACATGCAATAATTATATCTGCATTTTTATCTCTGGCTCTTGCTATGATTTTTTTCACCTCCGTAATATCCAGTAAATTAACGTAGTACGGATCAGGAACAGGCATGCCGTTTGTGTCATAGGTAAAATTGACGAATGCAAATTTCACCCCTTTGATTGTAAATATTATAGGGTCTTGTTCAATTTCCTCTTTTCTGCTTTTGTAAACTCCAGTTGTTGGTTCACCGATAGATTCATAGTAAGCAAATGTATTCTTTAAACCTATCTCACCTTTATCTGCAATGTGATTGTTTGCCATAAGAAAAAGCCCAATGCCGCTCTCCTTTGCTGCTTTTGCAATTTCTACCGGAGCAGAAAAATTTGGATATCCGCAATATGGTTTTGTACCTACAGTCATCTCCATATTTGCCACCATCAGGTCTGCCTCTTTAAACTTGGCAGTCATGTACTTAAATGCATCATCATAAACGTAGTCCAGACCATCTCCCATTGCAAGTGCCGCTTCTATTTGACCTCCGTGCTGCATAACATCTCCGGTAAATGAGATTTTTATTGTGTCGGAGGATGCTGGCAATTTGTAAGGCTGAAAAGAAACTGTCGCAGAGGCAGAATAAGATGTTATTGCAAGCAGAATTAACGTAGAAAAAATTAGGCGGTGTAAAATGACTTTGCCGCAGTTTGAGAAGTTCTTCATAATTTGGCGTAAACTGTTAATAATTAGGACGTAAATATACGCCATTTTTTTGTGTTTTAGCGCATAATTTCATACATTTGCGCCTACCGCTGTGGTGTTTTTAAACATGCCCGTTTTGAAGATTTAAATACCTTTTACTGTCCTGATTATGAATAATAAGATACTTCTTGTGTGTGTTGCGGCAACTCTCATTCTTGGGGGTTGCGATTGGGTGAGAAGCAGGCTGGATTTGCCTACTTCAAAGGATATTGCCGTCAAGAAGGCACTGATAGTAAAGAGGGAGATGCAACTGCTGGACTCTCAAAGAAATGCAAAATTGGATTCAGCTGCTGTGCAAGTCAGTGATACGGCTAACGTAAAGGCTATTGCAGATGGGGAAGCAAATGTTGCTCAGTTAAAGGCGCAGCAAAAGGATGTACAGTTTGCCCAGAAACAGAGTGCCCGCCAGGCAGCGGTGCAGGCGGCCGGATCCCAATATCAACAGGTTGCAAATGAAAATGTTGCACAGACACAACTTAAATACAAATATTACCTTATTGTAGGTTCATACCGCCAGGCAACAAGTGTGGAGAAAAGATTGCAACAGTTTAGAAATATGGAGGCAAGTCCTGTGACTATTCCTTTAAAGAATGGACTTACAATGGTTTCTGCGGTAGGTTTTAATTCATTGTCAGATGCTGAAGCAGCAATTTCTGATGTTGCAGATTTGGCTCCGGATGCATGGGTTTATAGTAGGGCAAGCGGTTTGCATAAGTAGAAATTACTAATTAAAAAAAGATAGAATTATATATGAAAACAACAGCTTTTACACAGAAACACATTGAGTTAGGGGCCAAGATGATGCCCTTTGCGGGTTTCAATATGCCTCTGGAGTATATTGGAATTAAAGCGGAACACCTTGCTGTAAGAAACAGCGTTGGAGTTTTTGATGTTTCACACATGGGAGAGTTTTATGTTAAAGGACCTAACGCTCTTAAATTTGTACAATATGTTACAAGTAATGACGCATTTGTCCTTTTTCCCGGGAAAATTCAGTATTCATGTTTTCCTAATGGAAAGGGTGGAATAGTAGATGACCTTGTAGTGTATTGTTTTGATCCACAGTGTTATATGATGGTTGTCAATGCTGCAAACATGCAGAAAGATTGGGATCATCTTTGCAAATTTGCTCCAAAATTTGGTCTTGAAATAGGCAAGGATTTTTACAATGCTTCTGATGAGCTGAGTCAGCTGGCTATTCAAGGTCCAAGGGCTATGGAAGTTATGCAAAAACTTTGCAATGAGCCTGTTACGGCAATGGAATATTATACATTTCAACAAATAACCGTTGGCGGAGTAGAGGATGTTATTGTTTCCACAACAGGTTATACCGGAGCCGGCGGATGTGAGGTGTATGTAAAGAATGCGGACGCTCTAAAATTGTGGGATAAAATATTTGAGGCAGGAAAACCGGAAGGCATTATGCCTGTGGGACTTGGTGCAAGAGATACGCTGCGTTTGGAGATGGGTTTCTGTCTATATGGAAATGATATAGATGATACAACTTCTCCTCTTGAGGCGGGTCTTGGATGGATTACAAAATTCAATGATAACAAGGGAGATTTCATAGACAGAGATTTCCTTATGAAACAAAAAGCAGCGGGTCTGACCAGGAAACTTTGCGCTTTTGAGCTGATTGACAAGGGAATTCCGCGTCACGGATATGAGATATGCAACGCTAATGGAGAAAAGATAGGTTTTGTTACTAGCGGAGGAATGAGTCCGAGTCTTAACAAGCCAATAGGGATGGGATATGTTGCAGCTCCTTTGTATAAGGCTGATACAGAGATTTATATTAAGGTTAGAGACAAGCTGCTTAAGGCGGTTGTTGTAAAAATCCCTTTCTATAAAGCTTAATCTGTTCTTGCTGGTTCTACTGAAAAATGGGCAGGATATACAAAATATTGCTGGGGGCGGTTTTCACTTTTGTTTTTGTGACATCCGCAACCGCGGAATTTAATAATGTTTACTCGCAGAATATTGGGGCAACAAAAATTAAATCTCCGCAGAAATCTGAAACTGAGAAGAAAAACCAAGACACATTGCGCGCTCATGTTAACTTCCTATCCTCCCCTGCTTTAAAAGGCAGAGGTGCCGGAACGGAGGGAGAGGTTAAAGCGTCGCAGTACATTTATGATTACCTTTTATCTAACGGGTTGCTCATGCTTTCTCCTCGCGATGGTGAAGATTTCAAAATAGTTCAGTCCAGCGGTGATACTTTGTGTTCCCGCAACATTGTCGGAATAATACCCGGGTATGATAAAAACTTGAGCAAAGAGTATGTTGTGTTGGGTGCTCACATGGATGGCCTTGGCTATACAACCTTGAATGTTAATGGAAAGCAAGAGGTTCAGGTCTATCCTGGAGCAGACAGAAATGCCAGCGGTGCGGCTGTTCTTTTGCAGCTGGCAAAGATGATATCTCAAAACAAATTTATGTTCCGGCGCTCAGTGATAATTGCATTTTTTGGAGCGGGAGAGCTTGGCATGGCCGGAAGCTGGTATTTTTTAAATCGTTCATTTGCAGAGGTTGACAAGATAAATCTAATGATAGATATGGATGCCGTAGGTTATAGCGGGAATAATAATAAACTGCAAGTCTTTACCGGCGTGCAGAATCCGGATATAAATGGAATAATTGGTTCTATAGCATCAAATCCTTTCTCTGTAACTCCCTCACTTTCAGATAAAGAACCTTTTGGTTCAGATTATAGAAACTTCTATCAGAAAGAGATACCGGCGGTGTTGTTTACTACCGGTTTGCATGCTCAGATGAACACTGTAAAAGATACTCCGGAGACATTGGATTACTTTCAGATGGATCAAATTGCGGAATTTATTTACTCTTTTGCATTGACGGCCGCATCACGGGAACAAAAAATAGATCAAGGGCTTAAGTCCGGAGAAGAGAAGGTTGGAGGCAAGAGCGAGATTGTTTATACTCAGCAAGGTGTGGATCACAGGGCAACATTCCTAAAAGGTGATGAAAGATACTTCCTTAAGGAGTGGGTTTATCAGTATGTTAAATATCCCGACAGTGCAATTGCAGAGGGAATAGAGGGGACGGAGCAAGTTGAGTTTATTGTAGATAAAACCGGTACGGTAAGAGATATTAAGATAACAAAGAGTCTTAGTGACGATATTGATAATGAGGTTATAAAAGTGTTTAAAGCTTCTCCAAAATGGAAGCCTGCAACACTGGAAGGCTCCAACGTCAGCGTAAGAATGTCTCTTCCTGTAGAATTTATTTTGACAAAAAAGAAAGGCAGCTTTGGCATAAAAAAATAGCTGTCGAGATATAGAATAGTTTATAAATTTTGTTGCTCAATGGATTACAATTTTAAGGAGATTGAAAAGAAGTGGCAGGAGTTCTGGGCTAAGAACGGAACGTTTAAAGTTAAAACAGATCCCTCAAAACCAAAGTATTACGTATTGGATATGTTCCCTTACCCTTCAGGTGCGGGACTACATGTAGGACATCCTCTCGGTTATATAGCAAGCGATATTTACAGCCGATACAAAAGACTTAAGGGTTTTAATGTTTTACACCCTATGGGTTATGATGCTTTTGGTCTTCCTGCGGAGCAGTATGCAATTCAGACGGGGCAACATCCTGAGGTTACAACTCTCAATAATATAAACAGATATAGAGAACAGCTGGATAGAATAGGTTTCTCGTTTGACTGGGACAGAGAGGTTAGAACTTGTGATCCGGGATATTATAAATGGACGCAGTGGGCTTTCCTAAAAATGTTTGGATGCTGGTATAATAATGAACATGACAAAGCGGAGCCGGTTGAGGAACTTGTAAAAATATTTGAGAAAGAAGGAAATACAAACGTAAATGCTGCGTGCGGAGATGTGGATGTCTTTTCTGCGGAACAGTGGAAGAGTTTTTCAGAGAAAGAAAAGTCTGATATGTTGATGCAGTATCGTGTTGCATATCAAGGAGAAACATCTGTCAATTGGTGTTCTAAACTTGGAACCGTATTGGCAAATGATGAAGTGAAAGAGGGGCTCTCTGTGCGCGGAGGTTTTCCAGTTGAGCAGAAAAGAATGAAACAATGGCAGCTTAGGATTTCCGCTTATGCAGGGAGATTGCTTGATGATTTGGATAAGCTTCAATGGACAGATGCGCTAAAGGAAATGCAGCGCAACTGGATAGGAAAGTCTTACGGAGCTGAGATTATTTTCAAGGTATCAAATCCTAATCCTGCAAACGGGCAGCCTGCTAATTCTGAGCATGATATGAAAATCTTCACTACTCGCGCAGATACTGTTTTTGGAGTTACGTTTATGGTACTTGCTCCTGAGAGCGAGTGGGTGGAGCTGCTTACAGCAAAGGAACAAAAGAGTGATGTTGACGCCTATTTAAAAGAAGCTAAAAAGAAAACTGAGCGTGAGAGAATTGCGGAGACGCATACTGTAACAGGCGTGTTCTCAGGTTCTTATGCGGTCAATCCTTTTACGGGAGATAAAGTTCCAATTTGGATTTCAGAGTATGTTCTTGCTGGTTACGGTACGGGTGCAATCATGGCCGTTCCCGCTCATGACAGCAGAGACTATGCTTTTGCAAAGAAATTTAATCTCAAAATAATTCCTCTGATTGAAGGATGTGACATAAGCAAAGAGAGTTTTGATGCAAAGGATGGAGTTATGTGCAACAGCGGATTTCTTTCCGGCAAAACCGTTAAAGAGGCTATTCCTCTGGGGATTGCTGAGGTGGAGAAACGCGGAATAGGCAAAAAGAAAATTAATTATAGGCTGAGGGATGCTATATTCTCCAGACAAAGATATTGGGGGGAGCCGTTTCCAATTTATTACAAAGACGGTGTTGCAACCCCAATTCCGGAAGGGGAGCTTCCGCTGCAGTTGCCAAAGGTTGAGTCATTTAAGCCAACGGCAGACGGAGAACCTCCATTGGCCAGAGCAAAAGATTGGACATACAAAGGTTATCCTTTGGAGAAAAGTACCATGCCCGGTTTTGCAGGGAGCAGCGCTTATTATTTGAGATATATGGATCCTCATAATAATGAGGATCTTGTAAGCAAAGAGGCGGATGAATATTGGAGAAATGTAGATTTGTATGTAGGCGGAACAGAGCATGCTACGGGTCACCTAATTTACTCCCGTTTTTGGAATAAATTCCTCTATGATTTAGGTTATGTGGCAGAACCGGAGCCATTCCAAAAGCTTATAAATCAGGGGATGATACAGGGTCGTTCCAACTTTGCATATAGGATTAAGAACACAAATAAGTTTGTCTCTTTTGGTCTTAAGGACAAATATGAGACAACGGAAATTCATGCTGATGTAAATCTTGTTCATAATGACAAGCTTGATATAGAGGGCTTTAAGAAGTGGATGCCTGATTTTGCAAAGGCTGATTTTATATTGGAGAACGGGGAGTACAAGTGCGGCTGGGCCATTGAAAAGATGAGCAAATCCATGTACAATGTTGTAAATCCCGACAGCATATGCGATTCGTACGGTGCTGATACATTGAGACTTTATGAGATGTTTCTTGGCCCCGTTGAGCAGAGCAAACCGTGGGATACAAAAGGAATAGACGGAGTTAACAGATTCCTTAAGAGATTATGGAAAATGTTCTTTGGAGAATTTGGCGGAAAACCAAATGTGGAAGGAGAGATTAATCTTTCTGATGAGGCTCCAAACGCTCTGGAACTAAAAGTATTACACAAGCTTATTAAAAAAGTGGATGATGATATTTCCAATTTCTCATACAATACTTCTGTTTCAGCGTTTATGATTGCAACCAATGAACTCTCTGATTTAAAGTGCAATAAGAGAGCAATTCTGGAGCCAATCCTAGTTCTGCTTTCGCCTTTTGCACCTCATATCTGCGAGGAACTGTGGAGTCTGTCGGGACATAAAGGAAGTATTTCATTTGCGGAATTTCCTAAGTATGAGGAGAAGTACACAAGAGAAGATAATTTTGACTATCCAGTATCTTTTAACGGCAAGACCAGGTTTAAGATTTCTCTTGCAAAAAGTTTGTCAAAGGAGGAGGTTGAAAAGGCCGTTCTTGCTGCGGAGGAGACTGCAAAATACCTTGGAGATAACAATGTTAAAAAAGTTATAGTTGTTCCTGGAAGAATTGTCAATATTGTAATGTAATGGCAGGCAAAGTTGCAACCATATCAAAGATAATTTTTGAATATTTTGTTATTACCGTTGGTGTGTTCATCTATTGTGGCGGGTGGACGGCGTTTATTACTCCTCAAGGGATTACAGGCGGTGGCGTTACTGGTCTTGCTACAAATATCCAATATGCTACCAATGGCATTATCCCATTGTATGTCAGCTATATTGGAATTAATGTGCTGCTGCTTGTAGCAGGAACTATTATTCTTGGGAAAGGATTTGGGTTCAAGACAATTTACAGTATTTTGTGCGCAACCTTTTTCTTGGCAGTAATGCCGCACTGGCATTGGCTGATGAGTCTTTCTGATATTTCTGATAAGCTTGTATCTGCAGTGCTTGGCGGAGCAATTCTGGCCGTAGGAATTTCTATGATTTTTAAGAAGGGCGGCAGCACAGGAGGCACCGATATTGTTGCTCTTGTTTTTACAAAATATTATGACACTTCTCCCGGGAAAGTTTTCATGTACTGTGACCTTATAATTATTGGTTCCATCCTCTTCCTGCCGGGAAAAGGTTTAAGTGACTTCATTTACGGTTATCTTACAACTGTCTCATTTTCATATATGTTAGATGCATTTCTTACAGGCCGTCAGCAGTCTGTTCAGATACTGGTTATCTCCAGAAAATATCAGGCGATTGCAGACATGCTTATCAGTGATGAACATCGCGGAGTTACTGCTCTGGATTCAATGGGATGGTATACAAAAGATGAGAGCAAGGTTCTTGTTGTGGTTGCAAGAAAGTATCAGGTTGCAGGCATAATGTCTTCTATAAAAAACATTGATAATAGGGCGTTTGTGACAGTGGGGAATGTGACTGCTGTTTATGGAGAAGGTTTTGAAAAAGTGAAGGTCAAGCCAAAATTTAAGGAGAAAAAGAGCAAGGAGGAAAAAGTAAGGAGTTTTTTAAAGTGGGTTAATAATAGTTAAGCGGTGTAATCAGATGAGCAGCATATAGCAGATGAACCGCGTACATTTGTTATTGAGATAATTACCAATATTTGTTTAAAATATGAAGAGGGTTTCTCTACCACAGGTTTTAGATGTTATAAAGTGTTATTTTTTCATAACACTTGGACTTCTATGCTATGTTACAGGATGGGAAATTTTCCTAATCCCCAATAATATGGTTGGCGGCGGAGTTACCGGCGTTTCAGCCATTATCTTTTATGCATTCAAGATACCAATCAGTATCTCTTTCTTTGTGATTAACACAGTGTTGCTTCTAATTGCTCTTAAAGTTCTGGGCAAAGGTTTTGGCTTTAAGACGGTGTATGCTATATTCATAACGTCCATATTTTTTCAGGTAGTTCCGGGTTTTATTCCGGCAGACTTTATTCAAGAAATAGCTATATCCAACGGCAAGCTCTTAAGTTCAATTTTTGGCGGAGTTATGTCAGGTTTTGGAATTGGAATATGTTTTGCTCAAGGCGGAAGCACTGGCGGAACGGATATAATTGCACTTATGGTTACAAAGTATCGTAATATATCTCCCGGCCGTGTTATCCTTTATATTGATATTTTCATAATAGCATCTTCTCTGTTAATTCCTGCAAAAGACATATTGGATGCAAGCGGTGTGGTTGTTGGCAAAGAGACATGGGGAATGCGCTTGGCCACAGTACTTTATGGCTATCTTTTAATAGGCGCATCCAGCTACACAGTGGATATGTTTCTTGCAGGTTCACAACAGTCTCTGCAGGCATTTATCTTTTCAAAGAAGTACGATGAGATAGCAGATGCAATAACTTCTAAGTTAGGCCGCGGCGTAAGCGTTATAGATACCACCGGATGGTATACCAAGCAAGAGGGTAGATTGTTGGTGGTGATTATTCATAAGACAGATACTAATATTTTTTATAAAATTATTAGAGAGATTGATAAAGACGCATTTGTGTCTGTGACAAATGTGTCCGGAGTTTACGGCCGCGGGTTTAAGCAGATTAAAAAATAGGCTTTTTTCAGCCTAAAAATTTACCATTTTACTTGTTTTTTACGATTGTGCTTATTGCAGCAACAATCGGTTTAGTTTTGCTGTGCAAAATCGTCAAAATTTTTTTCCGGAAATCACAATATTTTAACCGCGCCTAATATTTCCGAAATATTTTTTATTACTGCTGAGTAATTTTGCAGTAATCGTAATTGTCAAATCTATAATCAATTACAAACCTTTAATTTATTAACTGTGATGAATGGTAGCCATATGGTTATAATAATGTTTTTATACATATTTATAGTTACAAGTCTGTTTATAAGTTGCTGTTATAGGAAAAATTTTAAACAAAATACCGGACTATTTGCCGCTTATTTTTCATTGGTTCTAGCGGTTGCTCTAGAAGTATTGTATTTGAACTTTCATGATAAAGTAAATTGCTTCCCAGGTGTCAGCCATCAGGAAGCAGTTATGTGTAAAGTATACATACTTACGGGTGTTTTTTTTGTGTTGTTTCTTGAGGCGAAAGGTGTCATTATTGACAAATGCAGGCATATGAAGCTGGCATTAAAATATTTAATCTTTTTATGGATTCTAATAGCAGCGTATGATGCTATTAGAATTTATTGTTTAAATGAACAAATACTTTACTATGAGCATTTTGCGCTAATATCAATATCTACACTTCTGTTCTGCTTTTTTTGTGCAAAATCTTTTGTCCGGAGGGCAGATTTTATCTATGCCCGCGTTAACAAAAAATTGTTTGTCATGTTGCTCAATTTTGAGTTTTTTATAATTGTTAATTATGTGTTGCATGTTTTATTTTTAATTGATAAAATTATAATTGCAGAGGCTCTGTTGTCATTTATAATACTTGTTACTGTGCAGGTTAGATTGACTCTTGTCTTAATAAGAGAAAATCAAAAATTCAAGAAAGTCAAACATGTCTTTTATGATATCGATAATTCAGAAAATCTGTTATTGCTTGATGACGGGGAAATTCTTGATGATGATGAGATAATGAGAAGGCTTTTTATTCTTTTTGATAAAGAAAAACCCTATTTAAATCCCGATTATAAAGTTTTTGAAGCATCACTGGCTATCGGAACAAATAAATCATACACAGCAAGGGCCATCAGCAAAAGTCCGTTTAATAACTTTAAGAGTCTGTGCAACTATTATAGAGTCATGGAGTTGTGCAGAATAATTGCGGAACAACCGGAGCTGGACATTAGGAAAATGTATAAGCAAGCCGGCTTTACATCTCTGGGAGTTTTTCACAACAGCTTTCTTCTTTATGCCGGAGAGTCTCCTGTAAAATGGACAAAACATATCAGGCAGCTTAAAGAGAACAAAGAGCCGGTGAGAGTGGAGAACCTTGTCAGATGCCCACGGCATATCGCTGGATACTAATACCAGAATATAATGTTAAGACTATACAAGTTCTAAATATATTAATTCTATTATTAACCTATAAAATCTTAAACAATGAAATTTATTGAACTTTTAAAAAATTTTTCCGGAACAAAAGAGAGATTAAGTGAAACTGAATTGCAGGAGCAAGTTAGTGAAGATGAGCAAGATTATCCGCAATGTTCTATCATTATTGGTAAGACGGAAACATTAAATACCCTTTCCACTATGCTGGATAATCTTATGGAAGAGAAAAAACCATATCTGGATTTGCATATAACACTTAATAAAATTGCTTTGCTTCTTGGCAGTAACAGAACCTATTTGTCAAAAATCCTGGCAGAACACGGCGGCTACTATGCTTATCTTAATACATTTAGGCTTAAATATTTATATGGTTTATTACTGGAGAGGAACAGAAAAAAATCAAGAAAAAGAGGAGAGGAATACAGTTTATCTGAAATGCCAAGGCGTGCATACGGAAGAGAATTGCAGTTATTGCTGGCCAGCAGCGGCTTTTCAGATTTTAGGGCATTAAGAAGGGCGCTGGAATTATCCGGCGGAGAGTATGCCAAAAGAGTAAAAGAAATATTATTGTCTTAAATGAAGAATTTGTTTACGCTTGCAAGTGCTTGAGGAAGAGCAAATACCACGACCCTGTCATAAGGTTTTACACATGTGAATTCATTTGCGATAAAGCTTTCATCTCCGCGGATTATGCCGCCGATGATGGCCTCTTTTGGAAAACGCAAATCTTTGATGGGGCCGTTGGTAATGCTGCTGCTTGGATTGACAATAAACTCCAGAACCTCAGCATCTGAACCGTTTAAACACTTGATAGAGCGCACTTTATTGCTTAAAGTAAATCTGAATATTCTGCCGGCAGTGATAAGTTTTTTGTTAATTACTGCATCAACTCCCATATCTTCCGCAAGTTTGATATACTCAATATTTTCTACTTCAGCGATAGTTTTTTGCACACCCATATTTTTTACCGCAACGCTTGCAAGTATGTTGGTCTCGCTGCTGCTTGTAACCGCCACAAATGCGTCATAATTTTTTGCATCCTCTTCTACAAGCAAATCGGTGTTTCTTCCGTCTCCATTGATAACCACTGCATTAGGAAGAACTTCCGCGAGGTATTCGCATCTTTCCTGCTTGTGTTCTATGATTTTTATTTGGTCAACCTTATCTTGCATTTTGCGCGCAAGCATCTCTCCAATTCTTCCCCCGCCAACAATCATAAGACTCTTAATTTCTATCTCATTTTTGCCGGAATATGTCATAAGTTCCTCTACACCGTCCTTAGTGCAAATGATAAACACAAGGTCTCCTTGCAGGAACTTTGTACTCTGTCCAGGGATAATTGTTGTATTGTTTCTTGCAATAGCAACTGGCCGGTACGGCTTATAGCTGCCGTTAGGTGACAAATCCTGCACTGTCTTGTTAATCAGTGGAGTTCCCTCATCCAAACGGAACACAACCATTTGCAATCTGCCGCGGGCAAATTCCATAAATTCCGTTGTGCCTGTCTGCTTAAGCAAATCTATGATCTCATAAGCTGCCATTTTCTCCGGGTAGAATAGAAGATCTATTCCCATATCGGTGAACATCAGCTTATTATCATATTGCATATATTCATCATTATTGATTCTGGCCGTGACTTTTTTTGCTCCCATTTTTTTAGCCAGAAGAGCGCTGATGATGTTAACGTCTTGTTCCTGAGCAGGACTGACGGCTATGAATAAGTCTGCCTTTGGGACACCTGCTTGTTCAAGCGTAGCAATAGAAGTTGGCTTGCCAAGCACCGTAATGATGTCTGCAACTGCCGCGAGCTTGTTTAGATGCTCTTCGTCTCCGTCTATGATGGTCAGGTCATTGGACTCTCTGCTTAGCATTTTAGCTAAGTGCCCTCCAACTTCTCCCGCTCCTGCAATAACTATTTTCATACCGCTGCAAAGATAATATTATTTTAATAATGCTGAGTTTATTATAGAGTTGCTGTCGGGACTATAAAAAGTATAGATAAGGCAAAAGTAAGACCGGCAGAGAGAAACAGAAGAAAGCAGGAATTTGAAAAAGAGGCTTTTGAAAAAGTTAAGAACAATAAATAGCTGTTAAGCCGCAATAAGCAGATGTAAAGATTATTTTGTAAAGTAATAAAAAATGACCGCCTTTTGAGCGGTCATTTTTATTAACATACGCTGCTTATTTCTAATACTCATCTTCATTAAAGAAGAAATCCTCCTTGCTTGGATAATCGGGCCATATGTCTTCAATACTATCATAGACTTCCTCGTCATCTTCAAGGTCATTTAAATTCTCTACAACTTCTGCGGGGGCTCCGGAACGTACGGCATAATCTATCAATTCGCCTTTTGTGGCCGGCCACGGCGCATCTTCCAATTTAGAAGCAAGTTCAAGTGTCCAATACATAATTAATAAACATTAATATTTAAGCCCTTTTTTGCTAGAGGGGGTGCAAATATAATACTATTTTCCAATTATGGTAACCAGAATTCTTCAGGAGTATTTGTGATTGTGCAAAAATACCTTCCTAATGTGAATAAGTAGTCCGCCAGACGGTTAAGGTATTTGGTTCCAGCTTTCACATTTTCAGATACTTGTTCCGTATTGGCAGCAAGAGAGATACTCCTGCGCTCGCAGCGGCGGCATATAGTTCTGGCAATGTGACACTCTGCTGCAATTTTAGGCGCTCCAGGGAGAATAAAGGCCGTTTGTGCCGGATTATTGGCAGCCATTGCATCAATTTCTTTTTCCAAGAATGTGACTTCTGACTCGTTCAGTGATTTGAACTGTTTGTTAGTTCCCTCTTCTGGGGTGGCAAAATGGGCTGCAACAAGCATAAGATTGTTCTGAATTCTGACAAGGCACTCCTTAAGGTGCTTTCCCTCCGCCGGTCTGACAGCAGGGTCATCGGTATTAGAAATAATAAGACCTATGAATGAGATAAGTTCATCTACATTTCCGTAGGCTTCAACTCTAGGATGGTTTTTGGGGACTCTTCCGCCTCCAATTAAAGAGGTCATTCCATCATCGCCTGTTTTAGTATAAATGCTCATATAAATATTATATTAAAATGCTCGGATGCATATCCATCCGGCTGTTAGTAATTTTTTATTTAGTTGAGATGGATTGCATTGCCGGATTGGGATTGACAACGTCACTTTCAATCTTACCGTCGCGGAGCTTTACAATTCTCCTTGCAAATTTTGCAATATCCTCCTCATGAGTTACCAAAATAATAGTATTTCCTGCCTTATAAATCTCCTCAAAAATTTTCATAATCTCAATAGATGTCTTTGTATCAAGGTTTCCCGTTGGCTCGTCTGCCAAAATAATTGTAGGGTCATTGATCAGTGCTCTTGCTATGGCAACTCTTTGTTTTTGACCGCCGCTAAGTTCAGAAGGTTTGTGAGACATTCTCTCTGCAAGTCCCACTATATCAAGCGATTTTTTGGCTTTTTCCAATCTTTCCTGTTTTGTTGCGCCGGCATAAATCATAGGAAGCGCCACATTTTCCAGAGCGCTGTATTTTGGAAGAAGATTAAAAGACTGGAATACAAATCCAATCTCTTTATTCCTAACATCCGCAAGCTCTCCGTCATTCATCTTGCTGACATCCGTTCCGTTAAGAATATACTTGCCGGATGTTGGAGTGTCCAGACATCCAAGGATATTCATCATTGTAGATTTTCCGCTGCCGGAAGGTCCCATGATTGCCACAAAATCATTCTTCCAGATAGACAGTGAAACGCCATCTAATGCATTTACAACATCCTCTTCTCCAAGATGATAAATCTTATACAAGTTATCAATTTTAATAACCTCTTCCCTCTGTGTGTTTTTATTTGCATCCATATTTTTAAAATTTTCTGTCGCGACAGATTATTCCATTTTGCTTAAGAAATCTTTGCAAGCCTCTGTAAGTGAGTGCAGAGCAACTGGAGTATTCCATTGCGACCGGTCCTTTACCCCAACCGCATTTGATACGGCGCGCAACTCAAAGAAGTTTATATGTTCATTAAGGCAGACATAGAAAAATGCCGCTCCCTCCATGCTCTCTATCTGCGGCTTGTAATTTTCCGTCATTCTGCGCCTTGTTTCCTCTGTCCCCGTAACCGTCTGAACAGTAACACCTGTGGCGCGTTTATATGATTTGATTAATTCTTCAAAATATTCCGGGAGTTTCACAGAATTTAGTGCACCGTCTGTGTAGGGAAATAAATTAGAATCCAGTGCGGCAGAATCAAACAGCGAGACAAAGCCGGAACCGGTCTGAAAACCAAGGTCTCCAAAATATTCTTTATCAACAAGAGAGACAGAACCTATAGGAAATTGTTCAACATCATAACTGCCTGCAATGCCAATATTTATTGCAAGAGAATATTTATTTCCTTCAGCTTCCGCCTCCGCAAGTTTTTTGGTAAGTTTGTAACATGTTGAAGTTGTGCCAATTCCGGTTAGCATAAAATCCACCTGTACCTTGCAGGCAATTCTGCTTTCATAGACTCTCAGCGCTTGTTGTGCACACACAATCTCCTCTTGTTCCGCAGCAGTAAATAAAATCCTTATCATATACATCGTACTAATTAGAACGCTAAATTAATTAAACAAAAGACAAAATGGCTGCCAGAAAATAAATTTATTGGGCAGTGTTGATAAATTGCTTTTTAATCAACATCTTAAATGCAACACTTCCAACTCAATATCTTGAATTTCCAATTCCTCTCCACATTGAAAGATGCACATTTTCAGTTTGTTTAACACTTTCCCAGCGCAGCAGCAGAAAGCTGCGGAGCCGCGCCTGAGGCGCGTGTCTCCTCGCGCGAAGCGCGTTAAACCCCCGGTGCAATGAGCTGCTTTGTAGCGCATTGCTTCACAGTATGCGAAGCCGACTGTGCTTTTTGCATTGCTTCACAGTCCGTGCAGCTGACTGTGCTTGTTGCATTGCTTCATGGTACCGCGTAGCGGGCTGTGCTTTCTTATAAACTGTATAGTGAGAATTTGAAGATTATACCTCCGCCGGGTCTGCATTCAGCGCATATAGTTCCTTTATGAAAAAGAACAGAGTTCTTTACAATTGCCAGACCCAAGCCGGAACCTCCTGTTTTTCTGGTTCTTCCTTCCTCTACTCTGTAAAATCTTTCAAAGATTCTGTTCAAATCTTCTGCCGGAACACCCTTTCCCGCATCCGTGTATGTGAAGTTGATTTTGTAACCCCCTTCTCCGGAAATCTGCTCCATTCCTGCACTTAAGGAAATTTCTATGCCCTGGCCTCCGTGCTCTATGGAATTGTCTATCAGGTTTTTAAACAGAGAGTAGATAAGAGAGTAACAACCGTTCAGCTTAAGTTCATTGCTTATCAAAGGATGGAACTGGATGTTGTTTGCCTCCAGTTTGTAACCAATTTCTTCACAAACTTCTTGCAGACATTTGCTGATATTTACTTCCTCTATTTTGTAAGTCTCCCCGCCCTCGTCAAGTTTGTTTAATGTGGAGACTTCCGCAATCAAATTGGATAACCTAAGCGTTTGTGAATAAGCCTTTTGAATAAATTGCATTTTTTGCTCTTCCGGCATTTCCGGAGATTGCAGTATAGTCTCCAAATAGGCGCGTATTCCCGTAACAGGTGTTTTAAGTTCATGAGCAATATTATGGCTCATTTGCTGTTTGTAAAGTTTTGTTTTTTCCAGCTGCTGAAAGGTGTCTGCAATTTTTCTTCCTATTTCACCAAAGTCATCATCTCCAAAATTTATGCTGCTGAAATCTTTTTGCTGACTTTTTAGCGCTCCTACAAATTGATTGAATTTTATAAGCGGCTGAGTCAGTTTGCCGGAGATGATTATTGTTGCTGCAATAAGCGCTGCAAGCAGAGCAATCATCATAATTAGATATCTGTTATCTTTCTGAATCTGAGCTGGTTTTGCGGACATGAATTTAATTGCGGTCCTTATGAAATAACCGTTGTAGTTTTTTGCATAGAACAAATATTCATCTCCCATGGTAGAGGAGTACCGCAAAGAATTTCCATCTCCCCTCTCTTTTGCTTTTATGAATTCTGGTTTTCCCGATTGATCTTCCTGAATAGAAACTTCTGTTTGCCGGCTGTCATAAAGCACAAATCCGGTTGTATCCAAAATTGTAAATAACATCTCTTTTGCCGGAGGCGTTATTTGTTTGTAAGTCAAGCCAGAAGCTATTTTATTGTTTACATCCTGATTAAAAGTTACCAGCTCATTTTGCAGTGTGGCAAGGCTGTAATCTTTGCTCTGCTGAAGAGTGTAAACAGTAAACCCCAGCGCTATAAAAGCTACCAGGATAAGGAAATAGAGCAATAGCCTATATCTGTATTTAATTTGAATCTTTTTCATCTGCCTGCAGGCTGTATCCGTATCCGGAGCGGTTCATGATTAAGTCACCGGCCTTGCCAAGCTTTTTTCTTAGTCTTGCAATATGCACATCTACTGTTCTTTCCAGAACATAACTTTCATCTTTCCAGACAAGTTTCAGAATATCGTCTCTGGAGAAAATTTTTCCGGGGTACTTGGCTAGGAGCAATAGTATCTCCATCTCCTTTTTTGTAAGAAAGACTTCATTACCGTTTGCCAGAACTTTTTTATCGTCATTATTAATTTTGAGAATGCCAAAATCATATTCACTCTTCTCAACTTCCGGTTTTTGATTGGAACTATTTTGCCACCCAGCAAGAGGCGCTCCCTGGTTATCTTTTTTCTGCAGTCTCTTGTAACGGTTTAGCACTGCTCCGACTCTGGCTACCACTTCCTTGACAGAGAATGGTTTAGGTATGTAATCATCTCCCCCTGTTTTAAATCCTTGCAGGATATCCGGTTCAGTGTCCAGGGCTGTGACAAAAATGATAGGGATGTTATTTTTATAATCTTCTCTTAGCAACTGCGCAAGTTTTAACCCGCTAATTCCGCCAAGCATAATGTCCAATATTAGCAAATCAAAATTTTCCTTTGGAATCATGTAAAGAGCTTCCTCTGAACTTATTGCAGTCTTTACATCATATCCTGCCCTCTCCAAATTGTACTGCAGGATTTCACATATATCCTCTTCATCATCAATTACAAGGATTTTGCTTTTTTTCTCAGCTTGAGCTGCCGTAGCACCGGCCATTATTTCTTTGTTATTGTCCATAATACATGAGAATTATACAGTTGCAACATAAACATGCACAAACTAACAACCTCAAATATAGTAATTTTAGTTAAATTTGCCTTGCACTGCCATTGAGCAAAAAAGAAAAATAATATAATTATGGCTTACAAAAAAGAGGAAAAATATACTCCGGAATTAACGGAGAAACTAGCAAAACATTACAAGGCAATTTTGAATTTGCTTGGGGAAGACTCTGGCAGAGAGGGACTTCTTAAGACGCCAATGAGAGTTGCAAAGTCTATGCAATTCCTTACGCAGGGATATCAGCAGGACCCATACGCCATTTTAAAATCTGCCATTTTCAAAGAGGAATACAGGCAAATTGTTTTGGTTAAGGATATTGAAATTTATTCTATGTGTGAGCATCATATGCTCCCGTTTTACGGTAAAGCACATGTTGCATACATTCCAAATGGCTACATTACAGGACTTAGTAAGATTGCCCGTGTCGTAGATGCATACTCACGACGGCTTCAGGTTCAGGAGCGTCTTACTGTCCAAATCAGGGACTGCATCCAGGAAACCCTTAAACCCCTGGGAGTTGCGGTGGTCATAGAGGCGGCGCACATGTGCATGCAAATCAGAGGCGTTCAAAAGCAGAATTCCGTTACCACAACCTCCGCCTTCACCGGCGCCTTCCTAAAAGACATCCGTACCCGTGAAGAATTCATGAGGCTCATTGGTTCCAAACTGCACTAATTATCATTACCTCAATGAAAAACTAACGGTGCCTTGTGTATTACGCGGTTGGCGCCGCGGAGATGCACGATCCCTCCGGTCGCTCCGGTCGCGGTCAAAAAAAACAACAGGCAAAAATGCCTGTTGTTTTTTTGCCTGTTCATCTATCTTACTTCAGAGAACTATGCTTTGGTGAGCCTCATATTCAGTTACTTGTAAAATAAGGATTCCTAATAAATTCTTATTTTGTAACATGCTGAGAATGAGTGTCTCCTAGAGATAGTTCTTAAAGACGCTAGAACCAAATGTTCAGGCGGCCTATGTGTTCTCCGCGTTCTCCATCCTGGACTACAATGACGTCTTTGCCAGCCTTGTTTTTGTAGATGCGCTGCTGTTCTATGTAAGTATGTGAGTGCCCGCCTATTATGAAGTCTACGCCCTCTGTATTCTGGGCTATCATATCATCGCTCGGACTTTGTTCTAAACCGTTTGATATGCCGCAGTGAGAGAGTACAATTACAAGGTCACAATGCTCATCGTTTCTCAATAGAGCTGCAATTTTGTTAATCACTTTGTATGGCTGTATATAGCTCATATTGGTTAAATTGTCGGGACTAACAAGTCCGGTTAGTTTTACGGAGACACCTATGACTCCAATCTTCTTGCCAGCCTTGTGCAAAATCACATAAGGTTTAACAACTTCATTTAGAGGACTTTTGCTAAAGTCATAATTTGCGCACACTACAGGGAAGTTTGCATTTTTTATTCTGCGAGCAAGTTCTTCTTGTCCGTTATCATACTCATGATTCCCAATACATGCAACATCATATTTGAGAGCGTTCATCAGCTCTATCGCCACATTTCCCTCGTAAAGAGTAAAATAGGGAGTCCCTTGTGAAAAATCTCCCGCATCCATCAGCAGCACGTGCCTGTTTTCTTTGCGAACGCTATTAATAAAATTCTCTCTTCTTTCATATCCGCCAAGTCCTTTTGCAAGTCCTGCGT
>DAONEN010000013.1:0-39686 GCA_035403105.1 Candidatus Egerieousia sp.
TGAAAAACTTTGGTTTTGCGGATGAGGTTACCGTTGTAGGTCCCGGCATCAATGGAAAAATGGATGAGGCGAGGGCCGCCTATGGTTTGTTGAATTTAAAGCAAGTTGATGCTGCTATAGAGAGGAGAAAAAAAGTTGCAAAAATATATCGTGATGAATTAAAAAATATTCACGGTATTAGGTATATGTCTGATATGAAGGGCGTAAGGCACAATTATGCATATTTCCCGATTTTTGTTGATGAGAAAGAATTTGGCGTCTCAAGGGATGCCTTGTATGAGGGTATGAAGGTGTATAATGTCTTTGGAAGAAGATATTTCTATCCGCTAATAAGTACATTTTCCACTTATAGAGGATTGTCATCAGCTGTACCTTCAAATTTGCCGGTAGCTACCAAGTTGGCTGATACTGTTATTTGTCTTCCCATGCATCATGATTTGTCAGATTCTGATGTTGAGCGTGTGATTGATTCTATTAAAAAATACTATAAAAAGTAAATGCCATGAAACTTGGAATAATGCAGCCTTACTTTTTCCCATACTTGGGGTATTTTAGTTTGATAAAACATACTGATAAATTTATACTTTTTGACCCTGTTCAGTTTATAAGGCACGGATGGATTGAGAGAAATAGAACATTGAAGCCTGGCCAAGGATGGCAGTATATTCAAGTCCCATTGGTGAAATTTGCGCGGGAGACTAATATTGTAGATGTAAAAATAAACAATGCTGAAAATTGGAAAAACAGGATTGTTGCACAGCTTCAGCATTATAAGAAACTAGCGCCTTACTATAGAAATGTAATGGAATTGCTTGATAATGTGTTTGCTGATAATTATGATGACATTGTTTCCTTTAATAAGAAGTCATTGGAGGCAGTTTGCAAATTTCTTGGTTTTGAGAGAAATATGGAGGTCTATTCAAAGATGAATTTGCAGATTGAACCGGTAAATGCTCCTGATGAATGGGCGCTTAATATTTGCAAAGCAATACCCGGTGCGGATGAATATATCAATCCCCCCGGCGGACAATCCTTTTTTGACAAGAGCAAGTATGATAAGAATAATATTAAGCTGGAATTTCTTGAGATTAATTTGCATGAGTATAGCCAGAAAAGGCCTGATTTTGAGTCAGGTTTATCTGTTATAGATGTTATGATGTTTAATTCTCCGGAGGAAATAAGCACAATGCTTGATGATTATAAAATATTGTAAATAACTTAATATGAAAAAGATAGCGATTATTGGAGCACATACAAACGCAAGGGTTATATATTACATGATAAAAAAATATAATCTTTTTGAAGTGGTATGTTTTGCTGTCGATAAAGAATATTTACACGGTGAGAAAGAATATCTGGGACTTCCTTTAGTTGCAATTGACGAGTTGCCAAAATACATTTCAAAAGAGACCGACTATGTGTTCATAGGTGTTCTTTGGAATAACTTAAATTCTGATAGAAGACACCTATATGAGAAGATGAAAGATCTTGGTTACCAGTTTGTTAATGTAATATCTCCTACAGCGGTCATTCAAGAAGAAGTGAAACTTGGTGAAAATATTTTGATATGCGATAATGTAGTAATAGAGTGTAATACTTCTATCGGTGATGATACTTATATTCATGGAGGTGCTTTTGTGAGCGAATCTTGCAATATCGGCAGACACTGTTTTTTGGGAATAAAATCTTTGACTGCCGGTGCGGTAACTCTTGGCGATCAGTGCTTTGTTGGGGTAGGCGCCACCCTGTTTGATGAAGTTAAGATTGGAGAGAAGTGTGTGATTGGAGCAAGGACTATTATTAAGAGAAATCTTTCTTCATATAGTATGGTTAAAACGCAAACATCTGAGTTGCAGGTAATAGAGCAATTGGATGCGAATAGCATAATGGGTAAGATTGTTGCGAGAAAAAATATTAGGTAGGTTGTGTCTAAATTATATATATGCTAGTTATGGCTGTTGAGAATAAAATACTTGTAAGTGTTTGTTGCGCAGTATATAATCAGGTGCAGTTTGTTCGTCAAACTTTAGACGGGATTGTCTCTCAAAAAACTAATTTTAAGTTTGAGGTCCTTGTAAATGATGACGGTTCAACTGATGGAACGACTGATATCATCAAAGAGTATGAGGAAAAATATTCTGATCTAATTAAGCCAATTTATCACAGTGAAAATCAATATTCAAAGGGCATATCTGTTAATTATGTTAATAATTTTAACCGTGTAAGGGGTAAATATATAGCACTTTGCGAGGGTGATGACTATTGGATTGACGATGGCAAACTTCAAATGCAAGTTGATTTTTTGGAGAATAATCCCGATTACTCTTTGGCCTACACAGATTATAAAACATATTTTCAGAAAGATGGCTCTTTCCGGCCGAATAATTTTTGGAGAGATAATTTTTTACATCCCACATTTAGGCTGCACCTTATTCATACAATGTATCTTGCTCCGTGTTCTTGGCTTTTCAGGACAGTGGATTTGCCTCAAATTCCGTCAGATGCGGTAGATGGTACATACAGAATCATGCTCTTCTTTTTGGCAACAAAGAAAGTAAAATACATTGACAAGGTTACTTGTGTTTACAGGGTTCTGGGAGAGAGTGCGAGCCATACGCCTACATTAAAGAAAAAATACAATTTTTTAAGAGGGCTTATAAAGACTCAGGATGAGTGTATGGCGCTGTATGATGCTAAGGTGGAGCTTGTTACGGAAGTGCATTATCACATGTATAATAGAATTTTCAAATTGGCTGTTGCAATAGGTGATTTTCAATTCATTAAGTTGATGAGAGAATTTTGGAGCAAAAATAAGTGCAGGAATACAAGTGATAGGGTGTATTATTTTTTAAGCTATTTCTCACATATTCTGTACCCGTTTTTTAATTTTGCATATAATATTAAAACATCTATTAAACAGATGTTTGGCGTAAGGGATTAACATAAGTATACATAGCTATGATAATAATTTTTTGGATACTGGTATTTATAGTTTTTTACACTTATATCGGCTATGGTATTTTGGTGTGGCTGCTCGTTAAAATTAAGGAGTATGGTAAGTCTCGCGATAGCTTAACTTCCTATAACAAGGATGTTCTGGATGTAACCATTTTAATTGCAGCATATAATGAGGAAGCTGTGGTGGTGGATAAAATGGACAACTGTATGGCTTTGGATTATCCCTCTGACAAGCTAAATGTGCTGTGGGCAACTGACGGCTGTACTGATAAGACGGTTCCTCTTTTAACAAAATATATAAATGACCACAAATTGCAGAATGTTAAAGTTCAGGCATTTGATGAGAGAAAGGGGAAGGGCGCCACTTTGCGCAGAGCTATTGAGTATGTAAAAACGCCTATTGTTGTTTTTACCGATGCAAATACTATGATTAACAAAAATGCTATCAGAGAGATAGTTAAGAAGTTTGATAATCCAAAGGTTGGTTGTGTGTCAGGGGAAAAGAGAGTAGGCAATATCGGCAGCGACATTGGAGAAAATGTGCAGAATATCCATGACAGGCATTATGAGTCACATGTGAAGGATGCCGCTGAAACAGAGGGTATTTACTGGAAGTATGAGTCATTTTTAAAAGATCTCGACAGCCGTTTGTGCTCCGCTATGGGAGCGGACGGAGGGTTGTTTGCATTAAGAAGAGAATTGTTTGAGACGTTGCCGGAAGGAGTGCTTTTGGATGACTTTATCATATCTATGCGGGTGTTGTTAAAAGGCTATTTGATAGCTTATTGTCCGGAGGCTTATGTCCATGAGGGGACTTCTGCAAGCATTGAGGAAGAGTCCAAAAGAAAAGTGAGAATTGCTGCAGGAGGAATACAATCTGTCGGGATGCTAAAACCTCTGCTAAATATTTTTAAATACGGAATATTGAGTTTTGAATATATTTCTCATAGGGTGCTGAGATGGACGATTACTCCTTTTGCACTACTATTGCTATTGCCGCTGAATATCATCATTATTGCTGTAAACGGCTGGAATCCTTTGATTTATCCTATTATTTTTGTCTTGCAATTGTTGTTCTATGATTTGGCGCTATACGGAGCTATTCTTTCCAGGCAAGGCAAGAAAAGCAAAATACCGTACGTGTGCTATTACTTCATGTTTATGAATATCTGCGTGTTCAAAGGAATAGCATATTTGAGAAGGAAGAGTGGAGCAGGTACATGGGAAAAAGCTAAGAGGGC
Organism: Candidatus Egerieousia sp.; assembly: GCA_035403105.1. GTDB lineage: Bacteria > Bacteroidota > Bacteroidia > Bacteroidales > UBA932 > Egerieousia. Next base: position 4,200 of record DAONEN010000013.1, read on the forward strand.
ATAATGATTGAAATACAAAATACGTGCGTGCTTTTCAGCGTATTAGAAAAGATGTAGATAATATTTTTGTAACTTTACGGCATTGAGGGAGTCTGAGAGTATAGTGCGCTTGATGAATGCTTAAACTTATTCTTTTAAAATGTTAAAAAAAGTTTTAGTGACCGGAGGAGCTGGTTTTGTTGGTTCACACCTTTGCAAGAGACTTGTGAAAGATGAAAATTATGTTTTGTGTTTGGATAATTTTTTTACAGGCTCAAGAGACAATGTTGCTGAACTATTGGATAATCCAAAGTTTAAGATTGTTACGCATGATGTTGTAAATCCTTTTCACACAGATGTTGATGAAATTTATAATCTTGCGTGTCCGGCGTCTCCTATTCATTACCAGTATGATCCAATAAAGACTACTAAGACTTCTGTTCTTGGTATTTTGAATATGCTTCAGCTTGCGCAAGACAATCATGCTAAGATTATGCAGGCGTCCACAAGCGAGATTTATGGAGATCCTACGCAAAATCCTCAGAAAGAGACGTATTGGGGGAATGTAAATCCAATAGGAACCCGCAGCTGCTATGATGAGGGGAAAAGAGTTGCGGAGACTTTTTGCATGGATTATTTCATGCAGTATAAACTAAGGGTGAAGATTATCAGAATTTTCAATACTTATGGGCCCAATATGGATATGAATGATGGAAGAGTGATTTCCAATTTCATAGTGCAGGCCTTGAAGGGTGAAGATATTACAATTTATGGAGACGGTTCTCAGACAAGGAGTTTTCAATATGTTGATAATCTGATAGAAGGGATGATAAGCGTTATGGCTACTCCCGACAGTTTCATTGGTCCTATCAATATTGGAAATCCTCATGAATTTACAATCTTGCAGTTGGCGCAGAAGGTTATTGAGATGACAAATTCAAAGGCCAAGATTGTAATGAAGCCGCTTCCGCAGGATGATCCTAAGCAAAGAAAACCTGATATCACATTGGCCCAGGAGATAATAGATTATAATCCAAACATACTTTTAGAGGAGGGGCTAAAAAAAACAATTGCATATTTTGAGATGCTGTTGTCAAAAAAAGCAATAATTAAGCGGATATAAGTTAAATTTGCCTGAGGTGGCTTGTTAAAAGTTATACAATAAAAATGTTGTGTTATGAATATAAATCCGGCAGAATTTAAAATCTTAGTTGTAGATGATGTTGTTGCAAATGTCATCCTTCTTAAGGCGCTCCTTTCCAGGGAGGGCTATAAGATAGCAACTGCTACAAGCGGTGAGGACGCCCTTAATAAACTTCCCGTTGAGAAGCCGGATGTTATTTTGCTGGATGTTATGATGCCGGGAATGAGCGGTTTTGAAGTTGCGGAGAGGATTAAAAAAATGTCTGATTTTGAGGATGTTCAGATAATTTTTCTGACAGCTTTGAATTCACCTGCAGATATTGTTAAAGGATTTAAGCTTGGTGCGAGTGATTTTGTGACAAAACCTTTTAATAGGGAGGAGCTTATCATAAGATTGACTCATCAAATTTCTTTGGTTGCTGCAAAGAGAATTATTGAGCAGCAAACCAATGAGCTAAAGAGTACAATCAGTGGCAGAGATAAATTGTATTCAGTAATTGCCCATGATTTGAGGTCTCCTCTCGGCTCAATAAAGATGGTACTTAATATGCTGGTTACCACGTTGGTTCCTGAGAGCGTGGGTGAGGAGATGTTTCAGCTGATGAAAGAGGCAAACCATATTGCGGAGGATACGTTTAGCCTTTTGGACAATTTGTTAAAGTGGACAAAGAGTCAAACAGGCAAATTGAACATTGTTTATCAGGATATTGACATTGTTGATATTATTGATGATATCGTGGAGATCTTTAAATTAAATGCTCAGTTAAAAGAGATTCAAATCACATATAAGAATGATGTTCATGTTATGGTTAGAACAGATGTCGATATTGTGAAAACCATAATGAGAAATCTTCTTAGCAATGCTATAAAATACAGCAACAGCGGAGGAGGCATAGATGTTAAAACAGAAGACAGCGATGGTTTTGCAATTGTTCATGTTGCGGACCACGGACTTGGCATAAGTAAAGATGGGCAGGAAAAATTGTTTAAGCAGGATGTGCATTTTACAACATTTGGAACTGCAAACGAGGAGGGTTCCGGACTTGGGCTAATCTTGGTTAAGGATTTTGTAGATAAAATCGGCGGTAAGATTTGGTTTGAATCAGAAGAGGGCAAGGGCTCAACTTTCAGTTTCTCAATTCCTAAAGCAACTGACACTCCGCTATAACTGCGTTGTGATCGCTCCACGGTCCATCGGGAGAAAAATAATTAATTCCCTTAAAATCAGCCGAGTGGAATATATAGTCTATGCGGAATAATTTATTGAAGTGTCTGTAAGAATATGTGTATCCTTGACCGCATTCTCTGAATGTATCAATCAAAAGTCTGGAACAATTTACGTAGGCGTAAGAGTTTGGCGTATCATTAAAGTCTCCCATCAGTAAAACGGGATACGGAGATTTTTTAATCATATTGCAGATAATGTCAACTTGTGTTCCGCGCAAGCCGGAACTGAATTTCAACTTGTCCGTAAGCCTTGTAAACATTTCTGTTCTACTGTATTTCTGATTTGTTTTTTCTGCGTACGCCACATCTGAGCTTAAGTTGCTCACTCCTGTGGATTCAAAATGCACGGCTATTACCCGGATAATTCTTGTGCTGTCAAGTGCAATATCTGCGTAAATAAAACCATAATTTGATTCCGGAAATTGCGCAAAGCAATATCTTTTAATTTGATATTTGCTAAAGATTGCCATATCCACCGGATTGGTCCCTTTTCCGTCAAAACAGCTGTATGGCAGCGTATTGAAGCATTTTTTTATACTGTCTCTTCCAAAGTCCCAGCCCTCTGCATACTCCTCCAAACACAGTATGTCAACCGGAGCAGATGCTTTAGCATCAGGAGCATAATGAATAGCATCCGCCATAGGAATACCCTTCCTGCCGCAGAAATAATCCGCCGCGCTCTTAATATTTTTAATTAGAGCTTCTCCCCCAAACTCTCCGGTATTCAATGTCGCCACTTTAAGATTTACGTGAGGGATGTTTTCTATCTCGACAGTTTTTTTTATGGTTGTCGCTTTTTCTGATTTGCCAATTAATGGCCAATGGTTGGCGGGATAGTACATTGCCGCTATATAACTTAAGCTAAATACAACAGCAAGAAGCGGAACAATTGCTATCACTTTAAGTCTGATTGTCCAATAAATGAAAAACAGAATATCCGCTGTAACGAGCACAATAAGAAATGGACCCAGCATTGAGATGAAGGGATGATTCTTTGGCACAAAATATCCTGTTTTGGCAGATAAAACAGTTGCGGCTGCAATTAACATTGTTATTACAATAGAAATGCAGTAAAACAAGTAACTTGTTGCTTTCTTGCCCATTTTTTCTCAGATTATTGTCAGCAAATTTATCAAAAAACTATATACAATTGGAAAAAAGATTTAAATTTGTGGGATAGTGAATTAACTGATTATAAGATGACAAATTTGTTGGAAAATAAGCGTTCTGCATTTGTGGATTCTGAAAATGATTTTTTCTCTCTTCTTGCTGTTGCCTGCAGGAAGATGGAAAATAAGGTTAATGTTATTAACGAGTTTTCTAATGTAATTGCCACATCTCAAGATGCGGTTGAAAGGGAAACGTGTGCAAAGCAGCTAGAAACTAAGACATACGAGATAAAGTTGCTTGTTTCTGATTTAAAGGATATTATAAAGATTATAGCGGGTATGGATGAGAGTGTTGCCGGGCCTGTTGATGTGGGTGAATTGTTACGTCAGACTGTTCAGGTTAAACAATCTTTGTTGCGCGGAGATAATGTTGTCATGAAATATATGGGGGGGTATGGTAAACCGTTTGTAATCAATACGGTGGCTGCGCATTTGACAAAAATAGTCAACAATCTTCTGACAAACTCTATCAATCATACAGATGAAGGGTCAATTAAAGTTGGCTTTAAAATAAAGGGGTGTGATTCTCTCTATTTTTACATAGAAGATACGGGCAGAAGTATCCCGGAAGATAAGTTAAAGGCTGTATTTGAACATTTTGTTAGACTTGACGGTAATGTGACCGGGACAGGATTGGAACTTACCATTTGCAAGATTTTGGTTAAAGACCTTGGTGGAGAGATTGGAGCGGAATCAGTGGCTGGCCATGGCTCTAAGTTTTGGTTTACAATGCCTTATGAGGCATCTGATAAAACAAGCGCAGCTATTATGGAACCTGAGCCGGATACTTCAGAGGTAAAAGAGGAAAAATCGGAGGAAAAGCCAAAGATTTTGATTGCAGAGGATGATTCTGCAAACTATTTTTTGTTTGAATCTATCCTTAAAAATAACTATTCTCTGTTCCATGCTAAGAATGGGGCGGAGGCCTTATACATGTTTAAAAAAGAGAATCCTGCACTTGTAATAATGGATGTCAAGATGCCTATAATGGATGGTTTCCTGGCAACTGCAGAGATTAGAAAAATTGACAAGACTACTCCTATTGTGGCCGCCACAGCTTACGCGCTGCCGGAAGTTGAGGAGAAATTATATGCTGCAGGAGCAAATGATTATATTGTTAAGCCGCTGAGCCCTAGTGATTTAATTAAGAAAATTCAAGAGGTGCTAAACAGCTGCAAAAAGAATAAATAGAGAGAAAATATGGATAATAAAGACTATAATACCCAGAGAGAAAAGTTGATAATGCCTGAATATGGAAGGCATGTCCAGGATATGATTAATTATGTTGCAAACATTCCGGACAAGAAAAAAAGAGATGAGCAGATTCAGGCTGTTGTAGCCGTGATGGGAACTCTAAATCCGCAGCTGAGAGACATTGTAGATTTCAGACATAAGCTTTGGGATCATGTCCAAATTATTTCTGATTTTAAGATTGACATTGACTCTCCGTATCCGATTCCTACACGTGAAACGATTGCAACAAAGCCGAGTCAAATACCTTTGCAGAAGACGCCTGTAAGAGCTGCATGCTATGGGCGTAACATTCAGAATATGATTGATTTAATTACTTCTCACCCCGATGATGATGTTAAGAAATATATGATAAAAGTGATTGCTTCCTATATGAAGCAACAATATCTTATATGGAATAAAGACTCGGTTTCTGAGGAGACAATTTATGAAGACATTCATACGCTGTCGGGAGGAAAAATAACTGTACCGTCTGATATTCACATTGGTATGGGACAGGTTGATACTAATGCACGCAATCCTAGAAGCGGAAATAATCAGAACAACAACAATAGGAATTCCGGTTCCCACAATAAAAAAGGAAAGCTGGGAAGTAAAAAGTGGAAAAAAATAACCAGCAGTAAATGAGATTAAATAAGAAAAAGAGAGAGGAAGAGGAGATAAAGCAAGAACTTGCGGTGCCTCAGAAGAAAGATGGTATTTATCTTATATGCGGGCTAATCTCCTTGGCAATAGCTGTTTATACGCTTATTGCTATAATTTCATATGTTTTCACGTGGGCGCAGGATCAGAGCACATTCTCAAATGATGATGTGTTTAATTCATTGATTGATGTGGAGAATGGAGGGGGAAAAATTGGCCTTTATTGGGCTAATTTTTTGGTTTCTAAATTGTTTGGACTTGGGGCGTTTATAATACCGTTCTTCTTCTTTGGAATTGCGCTGTTCTGCCTTAAGATTAAGAAAGTCAAGGTTGTAAGATTGTTCTTTGTGACAATGTTTGGCTGCATCCTTATATCAGTCGTATTTTCATTTATTTTCTCTTTCACCGGAATTGACAGATGGTTTGGTACTGGAGCTGGTGGGTCTTATGGATATTATATTAACAATTGGCTTAAGTCAATGGTTGGAATACCAGGAACATCCGTTATATTAATTATTGCTACAATTGGCTGGCTGATAACCATTAATAGAAGCTACATTAAACGCATCGGGGATAAAATTTCTGATGTGGGAACCAAGGTAGTGGATACGGCAAAGGCTCCTTTTGAGAGTAATCCCGACAGTCCAGAACAGTCTGAAGAAGAGAATGGAGACGGTGGAGATGCTGATGCTGAGGAAGATATTGAAGATGGAGGGGAAGATGAATCTGAAATCGAGGAGGCTGAAGTGGACGATGCTGCAGTTGGAGTAAAAGCAAACGGGGGAAGACCGGAGCCGGAAATCAGCCTTGTGGATAATACCGTTAAGCCTGCAGTTTCTTTTGCTGCGGCTTCTGCAAATGAAGTAATTGAAAAACAGAGCATTCTAGAGCCTGAGATTAAAGGGACAGATAATGTTGAGATGGAGGTTACAGGAGGCAATGATGCCGGGCTTACAGGGCACTACTCAGAAGAAGAGCTTAAAACTTTGTTTGATCCTCGGCTGGAACTTCCTAGATATAAGGCTCCTTCACTTGATTTGCTGGAGACTTATAAAAACAAGTGGTATGAAGTTTCCAAGGATGAATTGGAGAGAAATAAGAGACAGATTGTAAACACTCTCTCCAATTATAAGATTGGAATTACAAAAATTTCTGTGCGTATTGGGCCGACAGTTACTCTGTATGAGATAGTTCCGGCGCCTGGTGTGAGAGTGTCTCAAATTAAGAAACTAGAGGAGGATATTCAACTTTCCCTTGCTGCGCATGGAGTGAGAGTTGTTACTTTGCCAGGTACTAATGCCGTTGGAATAGAAGTGGCAAATGAGAAACCAAGCATAGTTTCTATGCTCTCTTGTTTGGAGTTTTTGCTGGCTCAAAGAAAGATTGAAGAGACAAAAGAAGCAAGATATGAATTGCCTGTCGCGATAGGTAAAACTATTAAAAATGAGGTATATACGTTTGACCTCACCAAGATGCCTCACCTTCTGATTGCAGGCGCAACCGGTCAGGGAAAGTCCGTTGGACTAAATGCTGTAATTGCCTCAATTTTGTACACAAAGCATCCTTCAGAAGTTAAGTTTGTTCTTGTGGATCCAAAGAGGGTAGAACTTTCTTTGTATTCAAAATTAGAGAAGTTTTTTCTGGCCAAGCTTCCGGATTCTGATGACGCCGTCATAACAGACACAAAGAAAGTGGTTTACACGCTACGCTCTTTGTGCTCAGAGATGGACAGCCGTTATGAACTTTTGCAAAAAGCGGGAGTCAGAAATATAAAAGAGTATAATGAGAAGTTCTTGCAGAGGAGGCTTAATCCCTTAAAGGGACATAGGTATCTTCCTTACATAGTGGTTGTTATAGATGAGTACGGAGATTTGTTGTTGACTGCAGGCAAGGACATAGAGATACCTCTTACCAGACTTGCGCAGCTTGCACGTGCAACCGGAATTCATTTGGTCATTGCAACTCAAAGACCTACAACAACTATCATCACCGGCAATATCAAGGCAAACTTCCCGGCTCGGATAGCGTTTATGGTCCGCTCCTCAATTGACTCCAGAACCATATTGGATGAAACCGGTGCCAATCAGCTGATTGGACGCGGAGACATGTTGTTTGCTACAGGCAGTGACGTGGTCAGAATTCAGTGTGCTCTTATAGATACAAAAGAGGTTGAGAAAGTTGTGGACTTTATTTCCGGTCAGGTAGGATACGCAAGTGCTCTATATTTGCCTGAAGTCCAGGAGGATAATGATGATGATGGCGGCGGGCAGGCATCAGTCCAGGTAGGCGAGACGGATTTGAGAAAGAGGGATGAACTTTTTGATGACACTGCAAGATTGATGGTAATCAGCGGGCAGGCTTCCGCCTCTCTGATTCAGAGAAAAATGAATCTTGGATACAACAGGGCTTCAAGAATAATTGACCAGCTGGAAAGGGCGGGTATTGTTGGTCCTGCAGACGGCAGCAAGCCAAGACAAGTTTTGGTACCGGATTTGATATCATTGGATGATAAACTGGAAGAGATAAAAAAAGAGTACAGTTAATATACACTCTTTATTTAAAAATGAAGAATATTGTTAAAACATTCATATTTGCAGCGCTCACAATAGGCGCTGCATTTGTCTATTCTCCTGATGTTTGTGCAAGGGATAAAAGCGGTTCTAAGATTGCTGCTGATGCCGCGGCATTTGTGAGAAGTTCTAGGAAAATTGAGTTTAAAATTGGGGGCAAGCTTGGCAAAAACAGTTACTCTCACAAGGGCTGGCTTATAGCAAATAACAAGAAATGCTATTTAGATATTAACGGTTTTGCAAAGTATGACTATGAGGGTTCTGTTCTGACAATGTACAATGTAAAATCCGGAGAATACTATATTCAAAAGTTTAATTCTAATGATGAGGACCCTGCGTCAAATCCTTTTGCCATTTTTATTAATAATCATTCCGGTATGTTTTCCAGTCCGGTGCAGGCAAAAACTTCTGACGGAGAACTTGCTGTGATGGTGAGAATGTCCCTGCCTGGGAACAGATTCTGCAAGTACATAAATATCTATGTATCAGGTAGTGGTAGTGATACTGTCTTAAAAGAGATTGTCATCTTCTCAAAAAAAGGAGAGAAGGTTGTAACAACTATTACTAATTATTCAGCTCCCGACAGTTCATTGCTTTCCAATGTATCTGTCACTCCGCGCAAGGGTTCAAAAACAATAGATTTGCGCTAAATTATTTTTGCTGCCCTAAACACCTCCGCTATAGATAGATAGGAGTTTTCCAGGCACTCTTTGATTTTGCTTTTCTTAATCCATCTGCATTCTGTTATGTCCTCCTCCGTTTGAGGAACCGGTATAGATGAACCGCCGTAAGTCATTGTATACCAGCCTGTATGCTTTATGATGAATTTTTTCTCCAAGTGATATGTATGATGAGTAATGCACAAAAGATTGCCGCACTTTGCCTTAATCCCGGTCTCTTCCTCCACCTCTCTTGTTGCTGTTTTCTTAATATCTTCTCCCTTTTCCTGCCACCCTTTTGGAAGGTCCCATACGCCGCGTCTTAATATCATCAGATACTCTCCTTTGTTGTTGGTTATAAGGCCTCCTGCAGCATTTACATGAGTCATTTTTGAGAACACTTTGTCATACACTTTCTCTTCCATTTTAGACTCTGTCGGGATAATAAAATGATTGAATTTTTCACTTTTGTCCATTAGCTCTGGAATAGTTGAAAGATTGTAATTGTCTGCCGGATGGAACAATACGGCGTTTATATCTTTTGCAGCCTCTTCTCCGGGGGCGCAAATTGTTAAAATTCTATTATTGAAGAAGATATTGTACATGTGCTTTAAGCCTTTAAACTCTTTTTGTTATATTTGTACAAAGATAATTGTAATTAGAATAATATGGAAAACGTAGAAAAAACCATAGCTAAGCAGCTGCTCGGAATTAAGGCTGTGAAATTGGATGTTGAGCACCCTTTTACGTGGGCGTCCGGATGGAAATCACCTATATACTGCGATAATAGAAAAATGCTTTCATTTCCCCCTGAGAGAAAGGTTGTTTGTAATGCATTTGTAAAAGTCATAAAAGATAATTTCAAAGATGTTGATGTTATAGCGGGCGTTGCTACTGGGGCTATAGCGTATGGAATGATGGTGGCTGAGGCTCTGGATAAACCGTTTATCTACGTGCGTCCAAAACCAAAAGAGCATGGAACAAAATCTCAGATTGAAGGAGAAATTGCAAAGAATCAGAGAGTTGTTGTTGTTGAAGATTTGATTTCTACCGGTCAGAGCAGCCTTTCTGCCACTACCGCTCTTCATCAGGCCGGTGCAATTGTTCTTGGCATGGTTGCAATTTTCTCATATAATTTTGATACTGCGCGCCGCTCTTTTGAGTATGCGGATGTTGAACTTCATACGCTTTGTCAGTATGACTCATTGTTGGAAGAGGCTGTTGTTGAGAAGTATATAAAGAAGTCGGATTTGGATGTTCTTAAGCAGTGGAGAATCAGTCCTTCTACTTGGGGAACTCAGAAGTAATTTTTATCCCGACAGATTTATGGAAAAAATTGAAGGTAAGGAGGTTACGCTTCCTATTGCAGTTGATAAGCTGTTTTCTGTTTTCTCTGATTTGAGAGGTATTACCTCTAAGTTACCCTCTGAATATCAAGATAAAGTTACTGCAACCCAGGATACAATTGAGGGGGATTATAAAGGGATGAAACTGGGACTGAGAGTTGTTAAAAGGGTTGAAAATCAGCTTATTTCCCTTAAGCCATCAGGGTCTTTCCCTTTTGATTTCACTCTTAACTTTTTAATGAATTCGGAGGAAGAGAACAAGACAAAGTTCAAGATAGAGGTGGATGCTGAGATGAACTTTATTATTAAATCTATGTTTGGCAGTAAGATTAAAGAGATGGTTGACAAAATAACTGACGCAATTTCTCAATTTTCGCCAAAAGAGTAGTCTTTTTTAAATCTATTGTTCTTTATTTTTCTCCTTTTTAGCTACTATTATTAATTAATGATGGGAAAGTTGCTATTATTGTGGTCAAAAACAGAATAGATATGGCTGACAATGGTATTTCTCAATTTTTCATGGCAAAAGTGGCCAATATGCCGGGCATTGAGTTCATGGAGGGCGATTTTGCAATTTGCAGTTCTCTAGATGAAATCCCGTTACCAAAAGATCCCGGCAGAATAGACGCGGCAATTGTTGGCTTGTGCCTTTGCGGCAATATCAAGTTATGCATAAATCTGGATGACTATGTAATATCTAAGAATCAGATAGTTCTGATTATGCCGGATCAAATTATTCGGCTTGGGAAAAAGAGCAAGGATTATAAAGGTATTTATATTTTGGCATCCAAAAATTTTATTGACGAGATGCTTCCGTATTTTAATCAGCTCTCAATTTTTCTTTATGTTAAAGAACATCCGGTTACAGATTTGAGCACTGAGGAGGTAAATATTTTTAAAGAATATCACTCTTTTTTGTGGAAGAAGGTGAAGATGAAGGACAATGCCTACAGAAAAGAAATATCTAAAAATCTGTTGCTTGCGCTATTATATGAAGCTTATGGAATGTTTTCAAAGCATCGTATTCCGGAGTCCCGCAAGACCAGACAAGAGGAATTGTTTTCAGACTTTATAAAGTTGGTGCAATTAAATTTTAGAAGAGAGCATTTTGTCTCTTTTTATGCAGATAAACTTTGCATAACATCCAAGTATCTTTCATTGCTTGTCAAGAGCGTAAGCGGACGCTCTGCCAGCGTTTGGATAGATGAGTATGTGATTTTGGAGGCTAAGGCTTTGCTAACCTCATCTAAATTGACAATAAAGCAAATATCTGATGCATTGGGATTTGTAAGCCAATCTTTCTTTGGTAAATTTTTCCGCAGGCATGCCGGAGTTTCACCAAGAAAATTCCGGGGCGGAACCCGTTAAAAAAAACGCGCTGCAATTTGCAGGAACTGCGCACCTAAAGTCCCGCCGGAAAAATTATTTTGTACATTGCGCCCCTGTATGAATTGCGGTGATAAAATATTATCTGAAGATTTTGTCTCTCTAATGAAAGAGTCTCTTGGTGAGAGAGATGCGTCACTCCTTTTTTCTTCTTTGGAGGAAGGAGATGAAGTTGTGAGTGTAAGGTTAAATCCTTTTAAATTTCTTTTTTCTCCCGACGGCTTTTTGAATGAATACGCTTCTAAAATTTTTGGAGCCAATTTGGACTGTCCTGTAAAATGGTGCAAATCAGGGTTTTATTTAAAGAGCAGAGTGTCCTTTACAACTGACCCGTACTTCCATTGCGGAGCATACTATGTACAAGATGCAAGCAGCATGTTTCCGGAAATAATTAAAGGATTTCTGTCCGTGTATAAAGAAAACACCTCAAAAAATGCGACTTCAAATGTATCTGCAAACGTATCCGAGAATAAGAAATTATCCGGTATTAGGCTTCTGGATTTGTGTGCCGCCCCGGGAGGCAAATCAACTCATCTAGCCTCTATGTTAGATGATTCTTCACTTCTTGTATCCAATGAGGCCATTAAAAAAAGAGTGCTTCCTCTGATGGATAATGTTGCAAAATGGGGGCGTTCTAACGTGTTGGTTACCAATAACTATCCTGGTGCTTTTGGAGAACTGCCGGAATATTTTGACGTAATCCTGGCGGATGTGCCATGTTCTGGAGAGGGAATGTTTAGGAAGAGCATGGAGGCCATTGACGGCTGGAGTCTTAATGCCGTAAGTGATTGTGCGGAAAGACAACGCAAGATTGTTTCTGATGTTTGGCCTGCGTTAAAAGAGGGTGGCATTTTTATTTATTCAACATGCACTTATAATCATTATGAAGATTCCGATAATGTGAATTTTATATGCAACAACCTTGGGGCGGAACTGCTTGATACTCGTAAATTTGTTCCGGGTTCAGTGAGGGGTGACGGGCAATTTTACGCAGTATTAAGAAAACTTGGATTAAGTTCTGAATCTGAGAAGAAGGGTAAAAAAGTGAGGAAACATACTGTCGAGAAAAAAATAAATACTTGCAATTATTTGGGGGATCGCTATTTATACGTACAGAAAGAGAACGGCTTTATAAAGGCTTATCCCAAAAATCTGGCAGACGATATTTTATGTCTTGAAGGAAAATTGAATGTTGCAGCAAGTGGAATTGTTGTTGCAACGGCTAAAGGGATGGATTTGATTCCGTATTCTGATTTGGCGTTGTGTAATGATTTTGAAAATGCTAAATATTCCGGGGGAGTTAAAACAGGGGAGCTGCTTTTCCCTGTTAAAGAAGTGTCAAAAGAAGAGGCCCTTCAGTTTCTCACCAAAAGACCTCTAGTTTTACCTCAAATGCCGCTAGGCTATATCTTTTTGACTTATAATGGATTGGGACTTGGATTTGTTAAGAATCTTGGTAACCGTACCAATAATCTTTTGCCTTCCGGCCGTGCAATTCACAATACTAAGCTTGTAGATTTATAGTTTGTTCTCCAGTATATTTTAGTTCATGTAGTCCCAAGGAGGAAGCATTATGTGCTTTTGGCCAAGGCATCCTATTGTTTTGCCGTCCAAGTATTTCTTGTTTATTACAAAGCGGAACATATACTCGTTAAACCAATTGTCCGTGAATGTCAGATAACCCTTGTTGCCTGCATCTGTGCCCCAGCTGTTCTCAAATTCCCACTTTGTGGGTATATCGTTATTATCTGTGTCACAGGCAACTATAAGCATTGCATGAGACGAGCCGCTCTGACGGGTAACAATTCTTGCCTTCTTATCCATATTGAGATTTATTCCAAGCAATGACGCATAGTCATAAATCCCGGTGTCCAAAAGTCCGTTTTTAGTATTTGACTGTTTTCCAACGTCACATGAAGCAACAACGGATTCATTTGCTTTTATAGAGGCAAGGACAGCCTTTTTTATATCCTCATTTGGAAGGTTAAGGTATGTCCAGTTAATGCCATCCATTATATTGCGGGCATTCTCTATTTCATACATTTTGTAATAATCTCTTGTAGGGTCATTCATTATCATTACATAGGTGTCTGTGTTGTAGTCCGTTCCAACTATACCGTTAAAGAAATCAATAGGGGTGCTCTTAATTGTCTGAATCTTTTTGTCCTTGTCCTGAAATCTCCAAGTGAATTCAGTCGGGGGTTCTCCAAGGCAAATTGCAAGTACTCTATAAACATCTTTAAGAATGCTCATTTTTTCTCTCTCTATATCAGCAGTCTTTCCTTTGTTTGCAGCAATTGCTCTAATGTCATAGCCTCCTTTGCGCAAACGCTCATTAAGAATGCTCATCATTTGAGATGTGTTGTCAGACTGCTCAGTTTCAGGCATAACCGATGCCGGCACAACGCCGTACTTCTTTGCAAGATTATAGAAAGAACTCCATACTCCGCCGTCGCTTACCGGCGATGAGAAGTAGTAAGTAACCTCTCTGTCATCCATTGGCGTTTTTACCGTTTTTATAATATTCTCCAGAAACAGGTTGGACTTCTCCAGTATGTCCCAGAAATAGTTGTAATTATGAGAGAAATCAAATTCATCCAAATTATACTTCTTAATGACCGCGGGTCTTAAGTCATTCATGGATGAAAACATCCAGCAGCGACCGGAGCTTTGCTGATCTGTAATCCCTTTTACATCAACTTTATATTTAAAGAAATTGTCCGTTGCCCCATTAACCTTGTGGTTAAGTGCAAGGCTCTTAATGTTTTTGTTGGAGGTCAGAATATTTTGAATAGCAGCAGTATAGCTGTCATTTTTTATACTGCCTTGCAGCTCTTCAATCTCTTTGTTCCCGATAGATTGCGCATTAACTGCTGAGTACGCAAGTGTTACACAGAGGGCCGTGATGGCAATATGTTTAATATTTATTTTCATTGTTCTATTTTTTAATCTGTTTTATAGAAGATTTTGTATTTGTTTTTTTATTGCCGCTATTTCTGAAGATTCCATGTTGCGTCCATTTATTGGCTCCGTAATTTGTTGATGCATTTTGATTTGTACGGGCGCTTTGCTTAAAAGGTAAATATCGCTGCCTAGTATCAATGCATCATCAATACTGTGAGTTACAAATATTACTGTGCGTTTATCTTGTTGCCACAGTTGTGAAAACCATTTGAGCATTTCGTGCTTTAGATTGATGTCCAGTCCGTTAAGCGGTTCATCCATCAGGATGATGTTGGAGGTTGCGGCAAATGCGCGCGCTATGGAAACTCTTTGCTTCATGCCTCCGCTAAGTTGTGACGGATAATAATTTGCAAATTCTTCAAGTTCAACCCTTTTAATCAATTCATCAGCCTCTTTTTCTCTTTGCCGGGCAGACACTTTTTCTCCGTTATTTACACTGTCAAGTACAAACTCAATATTTGCTCTTACGCTTTTCCATGGGAGTAATCTTGGCTCTTGAAAAATATAAGAGAGCTTTTTACCTGCAAAGCCCTCTAATGTTCCGCTGTCGGGAGCAAGAATGCCGCCTATGATATTTAGAAGAGTTGTCTTTCCGCATCCGGAAGGGCCTAATATGCAGGATATTGTGCCTTCTGTGATATCCATGCAGAAGTTATCATATATCTGTTTTCCGTTAAAGCTCTTGCTAATATTTTTAAGATTAAGGCTCATGCTTGCTTAATTATTGAATGTGCGGGTTTATTTCCAAGTAAAAATTCTTCTCTCCTCCCACCTTATAATAGCTTCAAATCCGGAACTTAATAGTACGGCTATTAATGTCCAGGCAATTAGTATGTCTACATTTAAAAATGTTTGGGCGCTCTGCATTACCGTGCCTATTCCGTACGTCGGCTGGGCTAGTACTTCTCCAACTATAATGGCTCTCCATCCTATTCCCACAGCACTAGATATCCCGCTGATAATGAATGGAATAATTGATGGAATGTAGACTTCTGTCACAATTTTTTTACCGCTTGCGCCATAGAATTTTGCCATCTCAACCAAACTGACATCCATGCTATTAAAACCGTCTGTGACATTAATATATATTAAAGGGAACATGGTTAAAAACGCAATAAATACGGGGACAGTATTTGGTGTGAACCATATTAGAGCTAGAAGTATTATTGCTACCACCGGAGTTGCCCTAAATGTTATAACTATCGGTTTCATCCATGCCGCAAGAGAGTCATACATTCCTGCAAGAATACCAAGTCCTATTCCCAAAATTGCTGCAATTATAAATCCTATTAAACCGCGTAAGATTGTGGCTCCTATGATTTTAAGGAACTCTGCGGTACAGATGAGCTGTATTGTGGAAAGCAGTGTATTCTCAGGGCTTGGAAGTATGAAATCAGATTTAAAATACAATGACAGTACCTTCCATACCGCAAGCATTACAAGCACGGAGATAGCGCCAATCAAAGTATTTTTCCTGGAGGAATTTTTCATCACTTATTATTTGCCGTAAAATTTCTATCCGGAATTTTGCCCCCGGTTATATCTGGATTCATATTGTAAAACACTTTCAAATAGTCATTGATATCTTTTTGTACCTCTGATGCCCTTACAACTTTCAGGTTGCATCTTGATATTGCAGTTCTTGCAACTGTGCTGTCTGCAAGTATGCCGTATTTTGCGGTAAGAAAGGCGGCGCTGTCGGGATTGTTATTTACCCAATCAGTTGAATTTGAGTACATTCTTAATACTTTTTCCGTGAGCTCCGGATGCTTTTTCATAAACTTTGCGCTCCCTACAAATGCAGTCTCTGCAATTGGAGTGCTGCATGCTTTCTTCCACTCTGCATTAAGATCCATCAAGGCATGCAAAGATCTATTTTTTGATAATACCATGCTCACAAATGGCTCTGTAAGTACCCCAATATCAACACGTCCGGCAGCCATAGCGCTTGTCAGGGCTGTATGCGTAGGAAAGCTGTAATCCAGTATTACATCTTTATCAGGGTCTAGTCCGTTGATTTTAAGCAGATATCTAAATAGAACATCGGGAGTCATCCCCTTGGCCATCAAGTGTATTCTGCGCCCTTTAAGATTGCTCCAGTTTTTTATGGCGGCATCTTTGCCGCACAAATAAAAAGTTCCCCAGATTGGTACGGCTATAAGCTTGTAATCCAGTCCTTTATTGTATAGGACGGCAGCGGTTGTCATTGGCAGAATTGCAAAATCGGCGGTGCCGTCAAGCATCATTTTCCGCACTTGCAGGGGCTCGCTCAAGATGTCTATTTTGATTTCATTCTGCACTCTTTCTTTTGAGCTTAATCCATCGTGACCTTTAATACTGTCAATCATTTTTATCATGCCAAGAGCGGAAGGCCCTTTAAGTGTGGCAATTGTGCAGGCAAAACTCTCCGTGTTCCCGGCAGATTTTCCGCTGCAGCCAACAAGCAATGGAAGGCACGCAATAAATATTAAAGTATATAAGTACTTTTTCATAATCTCGACAGATTCGGAATTGTAAAATTATAAATTTTAAATGACTTGCTTTGTATAATGCCAAAACATTAATAAATTCGCAGAAAATTTATGGACCGTTTGTACTAAGGTTCCGGATAGTCCGGACCAAGGACGGCGGAAATCAAAAAATCTAACCCGGAGGAAATTCTGATGGAAAAGAGAATTGGCACAGTAATAATACAAGTGGAAAATAAGGATAACGTTCAGAAAATGAATGATGTTATCTCTTTGCACTCTGACATTATAATTGGTCGTCAGGGACTGCCTCGCAGCAATAATTTTAATGTTATCTCTTTGATTTTGGAAGGTACGACGGATCAGATTGGTTCTCTGACTGGTCAGCTTGGACGTCTGGATGGAATTCAGGTAAAATCGGCCCTTTTAAAAAACAAAGATGATGAGTAATAAAATTTTTATTTTGACTGCGGCGCTTGCAGTCATTTCTTATAGTGCGGCGTTAGGTGCGCCAAGACACATTGGCAAAGACAAGGATACAACTGCTGCTGTTAAGACGGAAAATCTTGGTTCTGTGACTGTTAGTAGTATGCGTGTAAACAGAAAACTTATGGAGGTGCCGGCCTCTATGAGTATCGCGGGAGCTTTTGATTATAAGAAGAACTCCTCTTTTTCTGTTGCAAATATTTTGAATTCTGAGCCTGGAATTTCATTTGGAGGAGACGGCATTTGGTCTACAAATGTTGTGGTTCGCGGACTTGGTGAGAGCCGTTTGGTTACGTTAATTGACGGCGACAGGGTAGAAACGGCAAGTGATTTAACGGCATCCTTAAGTATGGTTGACATTAATAATATTGAGAGAGTGGAAGTTATAAAAGGCGCTCAATCATCTCTTTATGGCAGCGGCGCTCTCGGCGGAATTATAAATGTAATTACAAAGGACGGACAATTTACACCTCGCTTTCATGTAGGCGGCGGAGTTACTCCGTCATACTCCACAGTTAACAGATACTTTTCAAATAATGTCTTTTTGAATTTTGGCGACAAGAAATGGTATTTGAGAGTCAGTGATAGTTACGGCAAAGCGCACGATATTCACACGCCTGAAGGGAAAATTAATAACAGCGGATTTAAGACGAATGATTTCTCAGTTAGAGCTGCATTTAAACCATTTGTAAATCAGATATTTAAAGTTCAATATCAGCGCAACTGGTCTAAAGATGTTGGCATACCCGGAGGTGCAGCATTTCCCGGACCTGCTACTGCTTCATACAAGAAAATTGGCAGAGCTTTGTTTGACGCAAGCTATGAAATCACAAACATTACAAGTGTGTTTACCTCTTTGAAAATTAAGTATTATAATCAGTATATCATCCGCAACGTTGAGATGACTCCAAATACCACAACTACAGCTAATATGGAAAACGGTATGATACAGGCAACAACCCCAGATCTTCTAACTCCTCATGCAACTCATAAAACTAATGGCGGGGAAATTCAAGGAACATGGAAATTGTCAGATAATCAGACTATTGTTGGAGGAGCGGATTTATGGAGAAGGGATATTAAAAGCAGCAGAGTAAAATACGTTACTGTAAATGTTATTAAGCCAAACGGAGATACTCTTAAGACAAATCACGTTGAGAGGGGAGAAACTCCGCTTCCTGACGCCTCATTTACCAGCGCAGGTGTTTTTGCTCAAGATGAACTTCATTTGCTTAGCAACAGATTAACCTTAACTGCAGGAGCAAGAGCAGATAGGGTATGGATAAAGAATGAAAAGTGCTTTGACGTAGATTATATAGTTCTCAATGGTGTGAGAGATGACGCTCCTGCAACTCAAAGAGTTACATTTGACAAGAATAGCACGCAAAATATGTCTTGGAGCGCAAACCTGGGTGCAATTTATAAACTGACTGATAATGTTGACGCTGTGTTTAATGCTGCTCGTTCATTTAGAGTTGCATCATTGGAAGAGCGTTACAAATATATTGACCTTGGAAATTATGTTAGGCTGGGCAATCCTAATTTGAAATCTGAAAACGGATACTCTTTTGACCTTGGTCTAAGAGTTTGGGGCTCAAAGATAAACGTTCAGGCTTCTGTGTTTATAAACAGAATCAATAATCTTATTGTAGAGAAAAATGGAGAGTTTATATATACTCTTGCAACTTCTGGAGCAAATGATACATTGCCTGCGCTTGTTAACGCTAATGTTGATAGGGCTCTGTTGTACGGCTTTGATTTTAAGGCAGATTATAATGTAATTGATGATCTTGTCTTATCCGCTGCCGTATCTTATGTAAGAGGAAAGGATACAAAAGCAAAAACCAGTCTTCCGCAGATACCTCCTTTTAATGCAAGGATTGGCGCACGCTATTCATTTCCAAAAATTTGTTCTGCAGAACTTGATTGGACCCTTGCTGCAAAACAGAGCAAAGTTGCTGAAGGAGAGATGGAAACTGCCGGATACGGCAAATTGGATTTTGCCGTTAACTCTGTTAATTTTAGGATAAGTCACGGTTTATGGCTGCAAGTTTTTGCAGGCATTGATAATATTACGGATAATACTTACACTAATCATTTATCTACTAATAGAGGAAGCATAAGCATAGAGCCCGGCAGGAATTTCTTTGCCAGAGCATGTTTTACGTTCTAGGTTTTTATTTATTGTTTATAAGCAGAAAAAGGGTGGCTGAAAATTTTTAGCCACCCTTACCCTTTTTATCCAAGTCTGCTATGTGCTATATGATTTTTTCTAAAGCAGGGTTAAACAATTTATCAAGCCGAAACAACATGAGGGCTGAAAATCTAACCATATAGCCTGTATAATACGTGGAGAATAAGGTTACAAAAAGCACAAAACACAAAACACAAAACAAAGAACTTTCCCAACTTGTTTTATCGCACTCTCTTAGCATTCGTTTATCAAAAGTAACAATATTGGTACTTTTTTCATACATTTGAATTATTAATTGTTTTAATCAATACTATTGATAATTTCAATCATAGTATTATTGTCTGTTTTATGGTGCTTTAAATATGTATTTCTCAATATGGAACTTACACAACTAAAATATTTTGTAAAGCTTGCGGATGAACTGAATTTCACGGAGGCTGCAAAGCAGTTGTTTATCACTCAAAGTACGCTGTCGCTGAGTATTAAAAAACTTGAAGACGAATGTGGAACCCCGCTTTTTGACAGAGTTGGGAAGAGCACTTACATCACGGATGCGGGAAGAGTGTTTGCGGATTTTGCAAGAAGAGCAATTAAAGAGACGGATTCTGGAATAAGGTATGTTAGAGAAATGAAAGGAATTTTCAATGGAAGGTTAAACATCGGAGTGACTTTCAGTCTTCATGACATACTTGATGACTGTATATTGCAATTCACTGATAAATACCCTGATGCAAGCTTAAGCATAACTGAGTCCAATTCTGTAAAAAAACTGGAAGAGATGGTTCTTAAGGGGAAAATTGATTTTGCTCTTACCTATGAAACAAGCAAAATGTCTAATTACTTGGAAAGTATCCCTTTGTTTGAAACGCCGCTTTGTGTGATAGCTAAAAAAGGGCATCCAATTACCGTTCATAAAAAAGTTCCTTTGTCAGATTTGAAGAAATATCCTTTTGTCTTTTTCCCTTATGGCATTAACACAAGAATGGAGACAGAAAAAATGTTTATACATAATAATACCCCAATTATAACTCCCAGGATAGAAGTTAATGATACCGGTCTTATACTCCAAATGGTTGGGACGGGCAAATGGCTGACCATCTTATCGGAAGGAGTTACCGCTAACCGTGATAATCTTGTTGCAGTGCAAATTTCTTCACGCAGGGGCAATAAGCTCAAAGGCTGTATTATACGTTCAAAAGAAAAATATATTTCTCTGCTGGAGAAAGATTTTGTGGAAATAGTTAAGAACTATTGGAATAAAAAAGCCGTCTGATAAAGGACGGCTTTTTGTTAACATGTTTTGGAGTCTTTTATGCACCAAAATTATCGTACATAATGTTTTCCGGCTGTACTCCAAGATTATCCAACATCTTAATTGCAGATGATGTCATCATAGGAGGACCGCACAGGTAATATTCAACATCTTCAGGGGCAGGGTGATTCTTAAGATACTCATCAAACAATACTTGATGGATGAATCCTTTTGAACCGGTCCACTTGTCTTCCGGAAGAGCATCTGAAAGTGCGATGTGGAAAGAGAAGTTTGGATTTTCTTTTGCAATTTCCTCAAAATCACTCTCATAGAATATTTCCCTCTTTGAACGTGCGCCATACCAGAAACTGACTTTTCTCTTTGTCTTAAGAGTCTTGAACAGATGGAAAATGTGAGAGCGCATTGGAGCCATTCCGGCGCCGCCGCCTATAAATACAATTTCATTTTCCGTGTCTTTAATAAAGAACTCTCCGTAAGGGCCTGATACAGTGACCTTATCTCCAGGCTTCAATGAGTAAATATATGATGAACATATACCAGGGTTAACCGGCATCATGCCGCCTTTTGCTCTGTCAAACGGAGGAGTTGCTATTCTTACGTTTAGCATAACGATATTGCCCTCCGCAGGATGGTTGGCCATTGAGTATGCGCGGAACGTCGGCTCAGGGTTAACCATCTTAAGATCAAACAGATGCATTTTATCCCAATCCGGCTTGAACTCCGGTTCAACTGAAATGTTCTTATAATCAACGCTGCATTTTGGAACATCTATTTGAATATATCCGCCGCTTCTGAAGTTTAATTTTTCACCTTCAGGCAGTTTTACCACAAATTCCTTAATAAATGTTGCAACATTTCTATTGCTTACTACCGTGCATTCCCATTTCTTAACACCCAGAACTTCCGGAGGAAGAAGGATGCCAAGGTTCTCTTTAACCTTAACCTGGCAGCCCAGTCTCCAATTGTTTGCC
Source organism: Candidatus Egerieousia sp. (assembly GCA_035403105.1). GTDB lineage: Bacteria > Bacteroidota > Bacteroidia > Bacteroidales > UBA932 > Egerieousia. The sequence continues at coordinate 25,928 of DAONEN010000013.1, forward strand.
TGCTGTTTGCGTGAGAAGAACCCAACCTCTGTCGGGAGTATAGTACCTCCTCCATTGATTACCTGGCATTTGCACATTCCGCAACTTCCTTTGCCGCCGCAAGCGGAAGGGAGATAAACTTTCTGTTCAGCCAATGTGGAAAGAAGTGAATTGCCGGCATTTACCTCCAGCTTTTTCTCTCCGTTATTAATATCTATTGTCACAGTTCCGGAAGGAGTCAGCTTTGTTTTAGCATAAAGCAGCAAACCAACCAGCAACAAAGTAATTATCAGGAAAATTACTATGGAGGCAATTACAACTAATGTCATACTATTCATTCTCTATCCTCCTATAATTTGATACCCATGAAACTCATAAATGCGAGTCCCATCAATCCTGCAATGATGAATGTAATACCCAGACCTCTAAGCGGTTTTGGTACATTGGAGTAGGCCAGCTTCTCTCTGATGGCTGCAATGGAAACAATTGCCAGGCACCAGCCAAAGCCGCTCCCAAGTCCGTAAACCGTTGCTTGTCCAAGAGTTGCAAAACCTTTCTCCTGCATAAATAATGAAGCACCAAGTATTGCGCAGTTAACTGCAATCAGAGGCAGGAATATTCCAAGTGATGAATAAAGTGATGGTGAGTATTTCTCCACAACCATCTCAACCAGCTGAGTGATTGATGCAATAACGGCAATGAAAATAATGAAGCTTAAAAAGCTTAAATCTACATCCGCAAGTGAAGGGGATATCCATGTAAGACATCCATCTGTTAGCAGGTATCTATTTAAAAGATAGTCAATTGGAAGAGTTACTCCAAGTACGAATATAACCGCAACTCCAAGCCCTGCAGCTGTCTTTACATTTTTTGATACCGCCAGAAATGAGCACATTCCAAGGAAGTAGGCAAATATCATATTGTCTACAAAGATGGACTTTACAAATAAACTAAGTAAATCTTGCATAGCTAATATTCTATTTGTCATTTAAATCTTTCTGGAAACTTCTCTGAATCCATATCAGGCAGCCGATTAAAATCAGTGCCATAGGAGGCATAATAAAGAGACCGTTATTCAAATAATGTCCTCCCTCTTTCACATACCATGAAAGCGGAATAATTTGAATTCCAAACAGCGTGCCGCTGCCAATCAATTCTCTTATAACTGCCAGAACTACAAGGATTAAGCCATAGCCTAATCCGTTGGCAAGACCATCAACCAAAGAAGGCAGAGGTTTCTCTGAAAGTCCAAAGGCCTCAATTCTTCCCATGATTATACAGTTAGTAATAATAAGTCCAACGTATACGGATAGCTGTTTGCTTACGTCATAAGCATAAGCCTTCAAAAATTGTTCAATGACAATTACAAACATTGCCACAACAACCAGCTGGACTATAATTCTAATTCTATTTGGAATGCTCTTTCTAATCAGCGAAATCAAGAAGCTGGAGAATCCCGTGACAATTGTAACTGACAAAGCCATAACAATTGCAGGCTCCAGTTTTACAGTTACCGCAAGAGATGAGCAAATACCCAGGACCAAAACCGTAACGGGATTGGCCTTTAAAATAGGGGTTGTAAATATCTTTTTATCCATTGCTATAACTATTTAATATTGAGTGTACCAGCTGCTGCGCTGTTTGCCTCGGTCTGTATGAATTCAGCATGGTCGGCAGCATCTTTGCTCTCTTTGTTCTTCTGAATGTAAGGCAAGTAATATTGCAGCCAGTTCATAATCATTGATTGTACCGCGGTGCTTGTTATTGTAGCTCCCGACAGTGCATCAACCTCATGCTGCTTATCTTTTGCCCCTCCCTTAACAACCTTTACAGAGACAAGGTTATCATCTTTAAAAATTTCCTTACCCTTGAATTGGTCTCTGAATTTGTTTGTTACAATCTCTGCACCTAGTCCGGGAGTCTCGCTCATGTGATCAAACAAAGCTCCGTAAACCGTGCGGAAATCATCCTCTAAGGAGACATATCCCCATATAGGGCCCCAAAGTCCGGGACCATAGCAGGATAGAATACTAACCTCTTTTCCGTCTGCAGTGCGACATACAAAAACAGGAAGCTTAAGCTCTGCCATAAGTTTTTCCTTTTCTGAATCACTGGTTGCAGCGGCTATTTTTTTCATTGTCTCATATTGCTCTTCCGGAGAAATTTGAAACGCCTCGCTCTTTACAAGGTTGGTAGAATCAGTTTTGATTATTTCTCCTTTAGCATTTATCACCAGGCCTTTAACTACATACTTGTTAAATTCTCCCTCTACGTAGCTGTTCTTGTTAGGAGCATTTTTTACATCCTGTGCAAGTCCCGCAGAGCCAAGCATGCTAAGTTGTTTTTCTACATCAACATTAGTTTGCTGTTTTGCTTTCAGTCCCATTGCAACAACAGCTAAGACGGCGGCTACTATTACAACCAATACGGTTGAATATATAATAGTGTATGAATTTTTATTTGTATCCATCTTATTCTGTTTTAGCTTTTTCATTAACCACAGCAACTGCTCTCTTCATCCTTCTGTTAATGTTAGGACGCATTACCAAGTAATCAATAAGCGGCGCCATTGTGTTGAACATCAGAATAGAAAGCATCATGCCCTCTCTGTATCCCGGGTTGAATAATCTAAGCGTGATGCAGAAAGCTCCAATCAAGAATCCGTAAATCCATTTGCCGACTTCTGTCTGACAGGAACTTACAGGATCAGTTGCCATGTAAACAATTCCAAATGCAAAACCTCCCATAACTAAATGGTAAACTGCAGGCACTGCCGCGTATGTTCCGGGAGCTGCAAATGCATTGGCAAGAAGACCTATTCCTAAGGCGCCGGCAACACCGGAAACCATTATCTTCCAGCTTGCTACTCCTGCGCATATAAGAATTACGGCGCCAATTAAAATTGCTATTGTAGAGGTTTCTCCAAATGAACCCGGAATATTTCCTATGAACATTTGCAGAAAACTTGGAGTAGGAAGGCCCGCAGATGCCTGAGCAAGGGGAGTTGCGCCGGAGAATCCGTCAACAACGCTTAGTCCTGCTGCAGGTTTTGTGAGTCCGGCAATCCAAATAGAATCTCCCGTAATTTCAGAAGGGTACGCAAAGAATACAAATGCTCTGGCCAGCAACGCCGGGTTCCAGATGTTCATTCCTGTTCCTCCAAATACCTCTTTTCCAAATATTACCGCAAATATTACCGCAAGTGCAAGAATCCAAAGGGGAACATCAATTGGCATTATCATAGGTATCAGCAAGCCGGTAACCAGATAACCCTCATTGACTTCATGACCCCTGATTTGCGCTGAGGCAAATTCAACTCCAAGTCCTACAATGTAAGAGACTAATATTAAAGGAAGGATTTTGTAAAATCCAAACCAAACTTTCAACCAGAAGCTCCAGTCAAGACCAAATGCTATTGAGTGCTGGTCTCCGGTATTCCACATTCCAAAGAACAAAGGAGGAAGCAGTGCTACAACAACAGTAATCATAACCCTCTTCAAATCAACGCAATCCCTGATTTGAGTGCGGCTCTTTGTTACAGTTGCCGGAACAGATGCAAATGACTCAAACGCCTCAAAAGTTGAGTGAAGCCATCCAAACTTTCCACCCTTGCTATACTTTGGCTTAATCTTATCTATGTATTTTAAAATCCAATTCATATTCTTAAGCCATTTCTTTAATCATTAAACTAATACCCTTCTCAAGAATCTCCTGAACGTTAATCTTAGAAGGGCAAACATATTCGCAAAGCGCAAGGTCTTCACCTATAACTTCATAGATACCAAGCTGTTCCATCTTATCAATATCTTCTGCAAGTATTGCTTTAAGAAGATATACAGGATAAATATCCATAGGAACAACTTTCTCATAAAGGCCGGTCACAACAAATGGTCTCACGCCTCCGTTAATGTTTGTATCCGCATTATATTTTTTACGCGGAGCCAAGAAAGAAAGATAAGTGTGAGAGAAACTGAACTTCTTAGTTCTAAGTACTTTAGCCCAGCCAAACATCTCTCTGTAATTGCCCTCTGAAATTAAAGTTATCTGGTCATCATAAAAACCAAGATAACCGTCGGGACCTACATTTTCTCCATTCAGCACATTGCCGCTAATGTATCTGATGCCAACTTCTTCTCCGCAAATCTTCTCTTCTTTTTTATTCCCGACAGCTTCTTGTATTGAGTGCATGGAAATCCCGGGAATACATTTTACATAAGAACGATTTTCTGCGCGTGAACCTGTAATTGCAACAAGACGCGAAAGATCATAAATGCCTGTTTTAAAGAGCTTTCCCATTGCCGCCAGCATCATTGGCTTTATTGTCCAAACAATCTCGCCTTTTCCGATGGGGCAAAGATGGTGGATTTGAACACCAACATTTCCGGCAGGGTGCGGTCCCTCAAAACATGTCTTTTCTACACCTTTCAATTTATAAAGCGATGATCCCGCATAATCTTTAGCATCAAGGTTTACGTAAATTTTGCCCTTGGTAAATTTAGCAAGAGCGTTAACGCCAATCTGCATGTTCTCAATCTCATCTTTCATTGTGAAATTGATGTTAGCAGCAAGAGGCGCAGAGTTAAAGGCAGAGATAACAATTGCCTTAGGGGTATCATTGGGATTGGCAATAATGCCATAGGGACGTTGAATTATGGATGCCCACAATCCGCTGTCCATTAGTTTTTTAACAAGATCTTCCCTGCTTGTTTTTTCAATATCTTTGACCGCGTCAAAATTGACATAGTCAAAGGTACTGTCGGGATTAATCTCTACTGCCAGAAGTTTTCTCTTTTCTCCTCTGACTATAGATTTTATCCTTCCGCTACAAGGGGCCGAGAATCCTATTTCCGGACGATATTTATCCGTAAAAACAAATTGACCGGCTTTAACAACGTCACCCTCGCTAACAAGAAGTTTGGGCATAACGTTTTCAAAGTCTGTTGGTTTTACTGCTATCACGTCCGGCACAATAGTCTTCCAGATCTTCTGTTGTGCATCCCCGTTTAGCGGGATGTCAAGTCCTCTGTGAAGTCTTATATTATTTATCATAAAGTGATAGTTTTTGCTTATTTTTTTAAGCGGCGGCAAATATACATAACAAACACAAAAAAAACTAAATTATCACTACATTTGCAAAACTATGGAAAGTGAAGGGAATTCAATTTTTGAAGGGCTTAACGAGTCTCAGAAAGAGGCAGTTAACGATATAGAGGGGCCGTCCTTGATAATTGCCGGGGCGGGCAGCGGAAAGACAAAGGTTCTTACTTGCAAGGTGGCCAATATTTTGGCCCAAGGATATCCTCCGGCATGTGTCCTTGCTCTTACGTTTACAAATAAGGCGGCAAAGGAGATGAAGGAGAGGATAGGTGAGCTGGTTGGACGGCGCGCCGCGTACAGGGTGTGGATGGGAACATTTCACTCAATTTTTTTAAGATTTTTAAGACAATATGCTGAGCTTCTGGGATTTCCCCCGGGCTTCACAATTTACGATAAAGATGACAGCAAGTCTCTGGTCAAACGCTGCATAAAAGAGTTGGAACTGGATGATTCATCATATAAGCCGGCAGAGATAAGCAGCAGAATATCAAAGGCAAAGAATGATTTTATTACTCCCGACAGCTATGTCTCAAATGTGCAGCTGATGGAGGCGGACCGCCGTGCGCATAAGGCCAGAATTTGCGAGGTTTACCGGCTTTACCAAAAGAGGTGTGTTGAGCAGGGTGCAATGGATTTTGATGATATACTGCTGAACACATATCGTCTTTTGAGCAATTTTCCGGAGGCCTTTGGCCAAATAAAGGCCATGTTTAAGTTTATTTTGGTAGATGAGTATCAGGATACAAACTTTATTCAGTACCAAATACTTAAGGGACTTGCCCAAGACCATCACAATATTACGGTTGTTGGTGATGACGCGCAAAGTATTTACGCTTTCCGCGGTGCCAGGATAGAGAATATTTTAAACTTTAAGAAAGATTATCCGGAGTCAAAAATATACAGGCTGGAGCGGAATTACCGTTCTTCACAGACTATTGTGAATGCAGCTAATTCATTGATTAGCAAGAATAAATATCAAATCACCAAAAAATGTTTTTCTCAGAAAGACATGGGAGAGAAGATAGAATTGATTCCTGCATTTACAGAACAGGAAGAGGCTTTGCTGGTAGCGTCATCTATAGCCGGTCAAATGTACAAGTCAAAAGAAAAGTATGAGTCTTTTGCCGTTTTGTATAGAACTAACGCTCAAAGCCGTGCAATAGAGGAGGCGCTTAGGAAGAAAAATATGCCTTATAAAATTTATGCAGGTCACTCTTTTTATGAGAGGACAGAGATAAAAAATATGATTGCGTATTTGAGGCTGATAGAAAATCCGCTTGATGATGAGGCATTTAAAAGAGTTATAAACTTTCCGGCAAGGGCAATAGGGACAACTACTGTAGAAAAATTGGTTGGTGCCGCTGTGTTAAAACACACATCTATATGTAACGTTGTAAAGGAGCTGACGCCGGAGGAGATTAATATCCGTCCTGCCGTCTTGGGAAAAATAAGAGACTTTGTTGCTGGGGTAGAAAAATTAAGGGAAGGGCTTTTGTCTTTAGATGCTTATGAGATTGCGATGCAGATGAATACGATGTTTAATATTACATCTGAGATGAGAAAAGACCTATCTCTGGACGGACAGAGCAGATTGGAAAACGTAGAGGAGTTTTTTAACAGCATAAAGGAATTTGTAGATGAGGGGGCTGTTGAGTACAAGGAACTTGCAAGCGGCGGAGATGGAGAAGGCGGCGAGGCAGAATATGCTCCTGTGATTACTTTGGATTTATATCTGCAGAACATTGCTTTAATAAGTGATTCTGATTCTGCCGTTGCAAGCTCAGGACAGATTAAGCCTGTTGATAATCAAGAGCAACAGAATAATAAAATTTCTCTTATGACCGTTCATGCGGCAAAGGGTTTGGAGTTCCCCTACGTTTATGTTGTAGGCATGGAGGAAAATTTGTTTCCTAGCGGCGGTTTGTACGGGGCATCTGAGAAAGACATAGAGGAGGAGAGAAGGCTGTTTTATGTGGCTATTACCAGGGCAAAGGAGGGGGTAAAACTCTCTTACGCACGTTCCAGAATGAAGTACGGAGAGTACGTTAACAACCTGCCCAGCAGATTCTTAAAAGAAATTGACAAACAATATCTTAAGAATCCAATTGAAGGAGGAGGCTTGCAATCCTTTGCCTCAAGTCATTACGGTCAGTCAAGTCGCAGTCAAAGTGACGGCGTTAAACAGCCGGGAACTGAGCAGAACAAAGAGAGTAAAAACAACGCTGAGCGGTCATATAGCCGTTCATTTACTTCTGCGGCTGAGATGCGTCCCAAAAACCCCAATTTTATTCCGGATTCTCCGCTTAAAATGGAAGTTGGACAACGCGTTGAGCATGAGCGCTTTGGTTTTGGAACTATAATTTCTCTTACAGGAGAGTCTATTGACAAAAAAGCAATTGTTGATTTTAATCAAGGCGGAAGGAAGACATTACTGCTTAAATTTGCTAAAATGAAAATTGTTTAAATTTTTACAAATCGTGGCACGGACTTTGTAATATGAAAAATAGTTTTTCATAGTTTAAGTTTAGGTTAAGTAACGAGATCGTCTAGGATCTCGCGAAAATTAAAAGGTCGGAAACCGCCAGGTTCTCCGGCCTTTTTTTCAATTATATCATTTTGTCCAAGTTGTTTCTGTCGCGATAGGATAAATATATCTTTTGGCAACCAATATTTTCATTCCCATTTTATATTTGCCATACGCCGCTAAAAAGTAATTTTTTAAATATTATATATGAGAGATTTGTGTAAAAGAAGCGGATGCGTAACAAGGTTATGCCGCGCTATGATTCTAATTGGCGCTTTTGCTGCGGGATGTACGCCGTATGCAACAACTGAGGGGGAAAAACAAAAAACGGATGAAAACGACAGCTCAAAAATTGTTTTCAAAATAGACGGTGATTCCTTTAAGAAGGCTCTGCAAATAACAGAGCAATCTTACGGTAATTATGTGTCAGACCTACGCTGTGCGGATAAATCTTCTGAATTTTCAGCCGTATTGGATACAAATAAGTATATGTTAAAGGTTTTAAATAGTTCAGGAGCTGAGATTTATAATGGCGCCTATTCTGCGCGCCCTGCCGTTTTAAATGTGACTGCAGGGACTTACACGGTAAGAGTCTTTTCCAGAGAGTTTAAAGAGCCTGAACTAGATATTCCTCTTTTTGGAGATGAGCAGATTATAAAGATAAAAAAAGACAGTACGGCTCACATCTCATTGATATCGTCACAGTTAACCGGGGGCATAAAGCTGGAGTATACGTCTAATTTTACTGATTATTTTAAGGGCACAGGTGTCTATATGAGAAAGGATACTGCTCAAATAAAATGCTTTTATTACTCGCCGCACTATGTCTTTTTTCTTCCCGGAGACGTTTCTGTTGTGTACATAAATAAAGACGGGGATCCATCATACACTCCGTGCGATCATAAGACATACGCGGATACTATACTGTTAACCAGGAAGCTAAAGGCCGGAGAAATGGTGACAGTTAAATTGGATTACATTCTCTCCAAGATAACCGGAACCGGTATAAAGATTAGCATAGATACAACCAGAACATGGATAAACGAATATTTTAATCTGGGAAGTATAGCCCCCTATGGAAGCCACTCAATATATGAAGCAACAAAAGCAATAGGGGATACAATGACAGTCTTTGGGTATATAGTTGGCGGGGATATGACGTCATCTGCTTTTAAGAGAAAACCTCCTTTCTCATCTAAGACGCATATTGCTATAGCAACAAATTCATGGCAGTCTTTAAGAAGCAAATGCATGGGGGTAGAATTATCTGCCAGCAGTAAATTTAGAGGGGAACTTAATCTTGTGGACCATCCGGAATATTTAAAAAGACCAATAGTTGTAAGAGGTACAGTTGTTGATTCCTATATGGGGTATCCCGGGATAAAAAGTATCAAGTTTTACAAATTTTTATAATCCCGACGGATTTATTCTAATTTTTTACCTTTGTGTAAGATAAACATGTTTTTATATGGAACAGAGTTATTTTGCACATCCGTCAGCAATTGTAGATGAGAATTGTAGAATTGGAGATGGAACTAAAATATGGCACTTCTCTCACATAATGGAAGGAGCTGTTATTGGCAGACATTGCAATATAGGACAGAACGTTGTAATTTCCCCTGGTGTTGTATTGGGAAATAATTGCAAGGTACAGAATAACGTCTCTGTCTATACGGGAGTGGTTTGCGGGGATGATGTTTTCTTTGGCCCTTCATGTGTTTTTACGAATGTAATTAATCCGCGCAGTGCTGTAAATCGCAAGAGCGAGTATGCTCAGACTCAAATTGGCACCGGCGTTACGGTAGGTGCAAACGCAACAATTGTATGCGGCCATAACATTGGCAATTATGCATTCATAGGAGCCGGGGCAGTTGTTACAAAGGAGGTTCCGCCCTATGCTCTTGTAGTAGGAAATCCTGCAAAACAAACTGGATGGATGAGCGAATACGGATGCAAACTCAACTTTAAAAAAGATGAAAAAGGCTCATTGACTGCTGTTTGCAAGGGCAGTGGTGTAAAGTATAAATTGTATAATAATACAGTCTATAAGCTATAATTTAAAGTTACATGGCATTGTTGTAGCAGCGCATTGCATGTTATAGCAATGCCGCTTTATCTTCTGTTATTCCTCTTTTTCTTTGTTTACAGAAACGGTGATATCGTTTGCGTGAGCTGCAATAAGTTTTGGAAGTCTCTCGCTTTTAGCATAGTACAAGAAGAGTATTGTTACTGCAATGGTGACAATTACTGCAATTACGTAGCCATAATTTGGAATGATATGCAGGCCTCCTTTGCTTAAAGGTGCAATCATTATATATGCAGTACAAATGAACGTGAGAAATATTGCAGGTATTGACATTATCCAGTGGCATTTCTTTTCTGATGCAAAATATGCCGCGCATGTCCACAATGTGATAACTGCAAGAATTTGATTGCTTATGCCAACAAGATTCCATATTGTAGAGAACTCCATTTGGCTGATAATGAACGCAAGAACAAAGATGGGAACAGCTATGTAGATTCTGTTTATCATCTTTTTTTGCGGGATTTTAAAAGTGTCCGCAATAACTATTCTCATACTTCTAAATGCTGTGTCTCCGCTAGTTATGGGGCATACTACAACTCCAATGATAGCAATGATGGCTCCAAATTTTCCAAGCCATGTATTGCATATAATATGAACAATTTTTGCCGGAGTCATTCCGCCTGCCGCTGCGGCGTTAAGACCTTCCGGCCCATTGTAAAACAGCATGGCTGCTGTAGCCCAAATACATGCAACAATTCCCTCTGTAATCATGGCACCGTAAAAAATCTTGTGCCCGTATTTTTCATTTCCAAGGCAGCGTGCCATAAGCGGAGATTGGGTTGCGTGAAATCCGGAAATGGCACCGCAAGAAATTGTTATGAAAAGGAAGGGAATCAAATAAGATGGAGCGGGCATTTTAAAACTGTGGAATGCGGCGGGAGTAAGTTCTATCATGCTGCGGTGTACCGCGGGGTTTGGAGAAAATCCATGATATAAAATAGCGATAAAGAGCATGACTGCCATTAACAATAATATGGCTCCCATGTATGGATAAATTTTGCCAATGATTTTACTTATTGGAAGCAGCGTTGCACAAATGTAGTAGGCAAAAATAATAAAGAGCCAGATTTGAATATTGTGTGTATTTGCCAGATTATCAAGAAGGTCTGCAGGTCCGTTTACAAAAGAAGATCCAACGGCAATTAGCAGAAAGCAATTAAAAATAACCATGGCGTTACTAATATATTTTCCAAGATATCTTTTTGTCAGTCCCGGAAGCTGGCTGCCGTTGTTTCTTAATGACAACATTCCGGATACATAATCATGCGCCGATCCCATAAACACGCATCCAATTACAATCCAAAGATATGCAAGGGGTCCGTACGCGGCTCCGAGGATTGCACCAAAAATTGGCCCCAGTCCGGCAATATTCAAAAACTGAATTACGTAAATTCTCCAAGGATGAAGGACTTCATAATCAACGCCGTCTGCTATTTTATATGCTGGCGTAATTCTATTTGGGTCGGCTCCAAAAAATCTATCCAGAAATTTTCCATAGGTAAAATATCCAACTACAAGAAGTGCAATTGAAAGCAAAAAAGTTATCATTGTTAATCAATCAAGTTTAGTCAGGTACGGGATGCAAAAAACCGCCAAGATTGTGTGTTAGCACTCTTTTGGCGGTTTAAAGTTACAGAAAAAATGTTTTTATTGATTTATTTTTATTCTCGACAGAAATTATTCAACTTCAACACCTTGTTCTTTAAGCATTTGCAGTCCAACATCCTTTAGCTTGAATTTTTGAATTTTTCCGCTGCCTGTAAGAGGAAACTCTTTCACAAACAGGATATACTTTGGAACCTTAAATCTTGCAATCTTATTCTTGCAGAATTCTTTTACGTCAGACTCATTTATATCGGACCCGGGCCGGAGTATGATAAAGGCTCCCACAGCTTCCCCGTATTTTTGGGATGGTATTCCTGCAACTTGCACATCTTTAATACCATCCATGTGATACAAGAACTCTTCTATCTCACGCGGATATATATTTTCTCCGCCGCGAATAATCATATCCTTTATTCTTCCGGTAATTTTATAATTACCATGCTCATCTTGGATGCCAAGGTCTCCTGAGTGAAGGTATCCGTTCTTGTCTATTGTTTCTGCCGTAGCTTCCGGATTGTTATAGTAACCTTTCATACTATTATAACCCTTGTTACAAAGTTCTCCCTGTTCCCCGGGATTGCAAAACTCTCCGGTCTCCGGATTAATAACCTTTACTTCTGTGTGTTCAAATTCATATCCAACTGTGGTACAGCGCTCTATGAAACTCTGTTCAATTCTTGTATGAGTCATTCCCGGAGATGTTTCTGTTAAACCGTAAACGCTGGTTACCTTCATGTACATTTTGTCTTCTACCTCTTTCATCAGCTCTATTGGACAAAGAGAACCTGCCATAATTCCAGTTCTTAAAGATTTCATGTTAAACATCTTGAACATCGGATGATTAAGCTCCGCTATAAACATTGTTGGAACTCCATATACAGCGGTGCATCTCTCCTTATGAATTGATGCTAGAACTACAAGAGGATCAAAACGTTCTACCATTACCTGAGTACAACCGTGAGTTATTACATTCATTGTTGCCAGTACAATGCCAAAGCAATGGAACAGCGGAACGCAGCAGCACAGCTTATCATTTGCTGTGAATTTCATGTGCTCTCCTGTTAGATATCCATTATTTGCAATGTTGTAATGTGTTAACATGACGCCTTTTGGAAAGCCGGTTGTACCGGAGGTGTACTGCATATTAACAACATCATGGCAATTTGTCTGAGCTCTTAGTTCATTAAGCTTTTTGTCATCCGTATGGTCACCAAGCAAGAAGAGTTCTTGGGTATTATACATGCCTCTGTATTTTTCCTGCCCAATGAAAACTACGTTCCTCATTTTAGGATACTTTTCACTTTTCAAGGCACCTCTCTGACATGTTCTTAGCTCTGGTAACATCTTGTATACCATCTCTATATAGTCCGTATCTCTGTCGCGATCTATGAGACATAAAGTATGCATATCAGAGTCTTTGCACAGATACTCAAGTTCACTTTGCTGATAGTTTGTGTTGACAGTCACGCAGATTGCACCAATCTTTGTACATGCGTACATTATTGTAAGCCAGTCAGGTACATTGGTAGCCCAAATGCCGACATGAGAGCCTCTGGTTACTCCGATTTCAATGAAACCTTTTGCTAACCTGTTAACTCTCTGATTGAGTTCTGCGTATGTGAATCTTAAATCTCTGTCTGAATAAACTATCGCTTCTTTATTTGGAGTCTCAGTTGCCCATTTTTCTAGCCACTGTCCTATAGTAAGGTCAAAAAGAGGAAGCTCTTTATTTTTTCTTTGTAGAAGTTTTTGTATGTCCGCAATGAATCTTGATGTATTATTTTTTTTATCCTCTTTAATATACTTTGCTCTTTTTATCTTTTTCATTTTATCTTTCCTTCTTAGGCTGGTACATAAATTATTCCCAGTACCTTAGCCTCTTTTGTCGCTGATGCTGATCCAACAAAATGCGGTACTATGGAATCATAGTATATGCTGCCTCCTGCCTCAAGCGTATGTGTTTCTTTTCCGTAAATAACTTTAATAGAACCTTCCAGTACAAACAGGAACTCTTCTCCCTCATGGGAGGAAAAAGTTTTCTTGCCTTTAGATGGCTCAATTTCAACTAGATAAGTTTCCATCTGTCTATTCCTCTTGCTTTCTGCAAGTGAATAAAAATGTATATATCCTCTCTCGCTATTGCGGCTTCTCATTACAGGAGAATTAAGGGCATCCTTTACTGATGAAACCGCTGCACCCAAATCTTCCTCACCATCCAAGAGCGTACCGAGTCGTATTCCGAGGACTCTCGTAATCTTTTGTAGATCACCGATTGTAGGAGTGCCATTGCTGCCCTCCATTTGTTTTAGGAATTTGACATCTAGTCCGGTTTCTTTGGAAAGATCGCTTAGCGACATCTTTCTGGCTTCTCTGGCTGCAATCAATCTGCGGCCAATTTGAGTTTTTTCTTGTTTCATCTTTTAAAAAGAATTTGGCGTCAAATTTAAGAATAAATGATTAAATTGCAT
>DAONEN010000014.1:0-38522 GCA_035403105.1 Candidatus Egerieousia sp.
CGCTCAACCCGGGACAGCCAAAAATTACCGCTGTAGCATCTATCTGAGGATCAGTATCATATTGATCCATCAAAGCTGACATCTGTCCTGCAGTTTTGCCATACATATAATCTTCAAAGAAAACCTTTTGAACGTCTATGCCGTTGTGTTCTAACGCATCTGTGAGCATAACCGCAGGTCCCCCCGCCTGAGTCAGCACAGCAATTTTTTTCCCTTTTGGTCTCGGCTTTGACAGAATGCCGGCAATGTTCATCATCTCTTCTCTGCCGTAAGCTCTTATTATACCGCATTTTGCAAAGAGAGCCCCAACCGCTTTTGTGGGTGATGCAAGCATGCCTGTATGTGAAATTCCGAGTGTTATTTCATCGTTGCTGCAGCCGCCTTTTATTGCTACAATACCGGCTCCTTTATTTACCAGCGAGCGTGAATGTTTAAGCAACTTTTCAGAATCAGATATCTTCTCTATATATACCGCAATAACTTTTTTCTCACAAGTCTTGGCATCATAATACTCATCCATCCATTCAATTACATCTTCAACAGATGTTTGAATGGAGTAGCCAACGGAGATTATATTAGATATTTTTATACCGTACTTAATGGCAGATGCTACAAGAAAAGCAATTGTTGTCCTTGATGACGATATTATATCAATGCCCTCTTTTGCGCATGTAATTGTATCGGTAAAAATACTTGAATACCAAGGAGTAACAATTCCTGCAGAGTTAGGGCCGATTATAGTGGCACCATAATTTTTTGCAATCTCCGCTATCTTTTTTTCTGCATTTTCCTGTGTCATACCCTCCTGAGAGATTATGTTGGAGCAAATTATAATAGCTCCGCACTCTTTCTTTCCGCATAAAGTCTCAACGGTATCCACGCAGCAACCGTCATCTTCTGCAATTATAGCAAGGTCACTGTCGGGAATATCATTAACAGAACTGTACGTTCTCATCCCCTGAACATTCTGTTCATTCTTGCTTATTGCGTAAATATCTCCCTGAAAGTTATTGATAATAAGGTTTTTCAAAGCGCCACCACCGGGTCTTGAAGGATCATTTGAACCTCCAATCACGGCAATGCTTTTTGGTTTGATTAACTGTTCTGTTATCATTTTACCCTCCTAACTTTTATCGAATCGGGCCATAAAAATATAAAAAATGTTATTTTAAAACAAGATTTTTGCTTTAAAAGAAACTTAATTTGCGTAATATGCTTTAAATTTAAAATAAGATAGATATGTAATTGCTTATAAATGATACTTATAAGCAATCGCGGGATTTAAAACTGTGAAATGGAGACGCCGTTTATTGAATTTATATGATTTTAGGCACAGATTGTTAGGCTTATTTTATTATTTTTGTGCGCAACAATGAATAAGATTTTAATAAGAAACATATATCTGAGTGATACCCAGAAAGATATTCTTATAGAGGGTAACAAAATTGCTGCAATTAATGATGCTTCTGCGTCACATAGTGACGAGAAAGTTATCGTTTCCATGCAAAAGTCGGTAGGGAGCAGCGGTACGCTTAAAGTTATTGACGGGACAGGAAAAGCAATAATTCCTGGTTTTGCCAATATGCATACCCATGCTGCAATGACAATTATGCGCGGAACTCAAGAAGATGTTAATTTAAAACATTGGCTTAAGGCAATTTGGAAGCAAGAAAACAAGCTGGATGAGGAACTGATATATTGGGGGACAAAACTGGCTTGCGTTGAGATGATTAAGACAGGCACTACCTGCTATAACGATCAGTACTGGATGCCGGACACAGCCGTTAGAGCTGCTGCGGAAATGGGTGTAAGAAGCTGGCATTCATACGTTTTTCTGGACGCCTTTAACAAGAAGAAGGCTGCCTTGCAGAGAGATCAGTGTCAGGCTATGTACGAGGCATCTAAAAAATGGAATCCTATTACATGCTTTGAAGTTGCAGTTCATGCCCCATACACCGTAAGCGCAGACAATATTAAGTGGGCAAGCAACTTTGCAAGAGAGCACGAACTATTCCTTCATATTCATATTGCCGAGACAGGTCAGGAGAGACTGGACAGTTTGAGAAAACATCATTGCAACCCTGTTGAGTATGTTGAGAGGCTTGGCGTTTTTGGACCTAACGTAATTGCTGCTCATTGTGTATGGATTGATGATGAGGGCATTGCTACGCTGGGAAAATATAAAGTAAATGTGGTGCATAACATAAATTCAAATTTAAAACTGGCTTCCGGGTATAAATTTAAGTTTAAAGAACTTGCAGATGCTGGAGCAAATGTTTGCATTGGCACGGACGGTTGCGCATCATCAAACAATTTGGATATGCTTGAGGCTGTTAAGACTTCTGCGCTTGTGCAGAAGGCTTGGAGAAAAGATCCAATGGCCATCCCTTTAAGTCAGCTTTTTAAATCCGCAACGCTGAACGGATATAAGGCCTTTGGTTTGAATGGCGGAGAAATTAAAGTGGGGGCGCTAGCTGATATCAGTCTGATTAGCATTGATAATTACGCATTTACGCCTAATGTCAATTTTCTTGCAAACCTTATTTATTCGGCGCATTCTAATTGCGTAGACACCGTAATTTGTGATGGAAGAATTTTAATGTATAATGGCAAGATTAGAGGAGAGGAGAATATTCTGAGCGAGGTAAGACGCCTTTACAAAAAGATTCTTTTTTAACAGTTTAACTGAAAATATTTGAAAAAAATAAATCATGGATCAGAGAGAAGAAAAAATCTACCAGGCTGCGGACTTCATAAAAGATAAAATTGGAAGTTGTAAGCCTTTGGCGGGGATCATTCTTGGAAGCGGGCTAGGTAATTTGGCCGATAAGATTGAAAATCCGATAGTCATACCATACAAGGAAATTCCAAATTTCCCTGTTTCTACAGCTGTTGGCCATAAGGGCAATTTGATTATAGGACAGCTTGGTGGCAAGTGTGTTATAACAATGCAGGGAAGGTTTCATTACTATGAAGGTTACACAATGGATCAAGTTACCATTGGTGTAAGAGTAATGAAAGTTCTTGGAGTCAAGTACTTATTTGTTTCATGCGCGTGCGGCGGTCTTAATCCGACATATATAGTAGGAGATATTATGGCAATTAAGGATCATATTAATTTTTTGCCTAATCCTCTGATTGGTAAAAACATGGAGAATTTTGGCGTAAGATTTCCGGATATGTCTCATCCTTACGATGTTCAGCTAATTCAGAAGGGCCATGCAATTGCCAAAGAGAATGGATTTGATTTAAAGGAGGGTGTTTATGTTGCGGGGACAGGGCCTTCATATGAGACTAAGGCCGAATATAAATTCTTCAAATTTATTGGAGGAGATGCTGTTGCAATGTCTACGGTTCCTGAAGTTATAGTTGCGCGCCATTGTGATATTAAAGTCTTTGGCGTTTCTGTTATTACCAATGCGGCTCACGATACTGAGAAAGAGGATTTTGTAAATGACGAGCAAGAAGTAATTAAAGCGGCCGATACTGCCGTTGATAAGATGACGGCTTTATTCACTGGTTTAATTGCCTATATCTGAGATGATTAAAAACGTTATATTTGATTGCGGAGGCGTAATTGTAACTCTCAACAGAGATAACTGCTTAAATGCATTTTCAAAAATTTTGGGTTTTCCCGATTTTGGAAAATATTTGTCTGAATATGCGCAAAAGGGTTTCTTTTTACAGTTTGAAAACGGAGACTTAAAAGCGTCTGAGTTTAGACAAATAGTTAGGCAACACTCTACCATTCAAGAACTTACAGATGAGGAGATAGACTATGCCATAGGATGTTTTCTCACTGATGTTAATCAGGCAAAGGTTAAGTATCTCCTTAAGTTAAAAAGGAACTATGACCTGTATTTGTTAAGCAATATCAATCCTATTGCGTGGAAACGTTCAAAAAAATTATTTAAAGAATCTTACGGAGTTAGGATGAGTGATGTTTTTAGAAAAAGGTTTCTTTCATACAGAATGAATATGTCAAAGCCCGGTGAAGATATATTTAAAGAGGCTATTAGAGAGGGTGGCTTTATTCCAGAAGAGACCCTTTTTATTGATGACGGAGAGGCAAATATTGAGACCGCAAGAAAACTTGGATTCAAAGTGTTGCTATTTGATGTCAATAAAGATATTGAGGCTCAGGTGCAACCGCTTCTGGATGCCGATGCAATAGAGTGTGAACAGAGAGTTAAAGAGGATCTAAATGATTAAATTTATTAGTCTTGCAAGCGGCAGCAGCGGCAACTGTTATTATTTCACAAACGGAAAAGTTACTTTTTTAATTGATGCCGGAGTTGGGCCGCGTTCTGCAAAGAAAATTTTGGAAGAGCACGGATTGTCACTGCAAAGCGTTGATTTTATATTAGTTACTCATGACCATATTGATCATATAAAAGCCCTGGGAATTATTGCGGAAAGGTTCAACAAGCCTGTTTATGCAACTCAAAAGCTTATTGACTCTTTTGAAAATCACAGTTGTACAAGGGGAAGATTGTGGGGAAGAGTCAAGGCAATTGATTTACTGCAGGAGACAGAAGTTGAAGGGGTGGAGTTCACGCCTTTTCCAGTTCCGCATGATGCGGCTCAGACTGTGGGTTACTTCATTGAATTTGACGGGAAGAGAATTACACTTGTAACTGACTGTGCCTCTGTAAATGAATATGTTATAAAGTATTCAAAAAAGGCAGATACGCTTATTTTTGAAACCAATTACGATGAGAAGATGCTTGCAGAAGGCTCTTATCCTCAAGATTTAAAGGAGCGTATCAGCGATTCTGAAACCGGACATTTAAGTAACAGAGAGGCGGCAGAATCTATTCAAAAGATATATGCAGAGAGAAAGGGCTCGCTTGACCATATCTTCTTGTGCCATTTGTCAGATAATAACAATACGCCTGAGCTGGCTCGCAATTGTGTTGCTGAAGCACTGGCCAAGATAGGCGTAAAAGAAGAAAGCGTGGTGCTGGACTGTCTCATCCGCGGCCACGCCTCCAAATTATATTCTTTGTAGTTCTGTCTCTCGACAGATTTTATTTACAATTTAGGACCAGCATCTACAAGAGTCATTCCTGCAGGATTATAGGTGAATTTAGTAAAGTTCTTAATGAACCTTGCGGCTAAATCCAGAGCCTTTACTTCCCACTGCTGTTCATTTGCATAAGTATCCCTTGGGTCAAGAATCTTTGGATCAACGCCAGGAAGCGCTGTCGGGATTCTAAAATTGAAATAAGGAAGAACCTCTGTTGGAGCCTTATCTATAGAACCGTCAAGAATTGCATTGATAATGCCTCTAGTATCTTTGATAGATATTCTCTTGCCTGTTCCGTTCCAGCCGGTATTAACAAGATATGCTTTTGCACCTGACTGATTCATTCTCTTAACAAGCTCTTCTCCATATTTTGTTGGATGAAGTGAAAGGAATGCAGCACCAAAACATGCTGAGAATGTAGGGGTTGGCTCTGTAATTCCGCGCTCTGTTCCCGCAAGTTTTGCAGTAAATCCGCTTAAGAAATAATACTTAGTCTGTTCAGGGTCAAGAATTGATACCGGAGGAAGAACTCCAAATGCATCAGCTGAAAGGAAGATAACCTTCTTTGCAGCGGGAGCTTTTGAAATAGGTTTTACAATATTCTTGATATGATAAATAGGGTATGAAACTCTTGTATTCTCAGTAACGCTCTTGTCTGCAAAATCAATCTCGCCTTTATTATCTACTGTAACGTTCTCTAACAGAGCGTCTCTCTTAATTGCATTGTAAATATCCGGCTCTGCCTCTTTATCAAGATTGATAACTTTTGCATAACAACCTCCCTCAAAGTTGAATATTCCGTCATTATCCCAGCCGTGCTCATCATCACCAATAAGCGCTCTGTTAGGATCAGTAGATAGGGTTGTCTTTCCCGTTCCGCTCAATCCAAAGAAAATAGCAGTCTCGCCTTTGTCATTTGTGTTTGCAGAGCAGTGCATTGCTGCAATTCCCTGTAATGGAAGAAGATAGTTCATATATGAGAACAAACCTTTCTTCATTTCTCCGCCGTACCAGGTATTAAGAATGATCTCCATCTTCTCCGTAATGTTGAATACAACAGCTGTCTCAGAGTTCAAACCGAGTTCCTTATAGTTTTCTACTTTTGCCTTTGATGCGTTAAGTACAACAAAATCAGGCTCTCCATAGTTCTTAAGCTCTTCCTCCGTAGGACGAATGAACATGTTCTTTACAAAATGTGCCTGCCATGCAACTTCCATGATAAATCTGACTTTGATTCTGGTGTTTTCATTTGCACCGCAGTATGTATCCATAACATACAACTTCTTGTCAGACAACTCTTTCTTTGCAAGGTCCTTAAGAACGCCCCATGTCTTTTCAGAAGCGGGTTTATTGTCATTCTTATACTCATCAGAAGTCCACCAAATTGTGTTCTTTGATTTCTCATCCATTACCCAGAATTTATCTTTAGGAGAACGTCCTGTGTAAATTCCAGTCATTACGTTAACTGCGCCCAGCTCGGTTAGCTGTCCTTTGTCATAACCGGTAAGACCCGGTTCCATTTCCTCTTTGTACAGCGTCTCATAAGAAGGATTGTAAAGAACTTCCTTCACACTTGTGATGCCATACTTGCTTAAATCAATATTTGCCATAACCTAATAAGATTAATTAATAAATTTTCTAATAATCGGGGGCTAAATACCTTAAATACCCGCTTGGATTTGCGGGCAAAGATACAACTTTAATGCCTATTTCCTAAAAAATGACATTTGTTGTGGGAACCTTTTCTTAAATTTGCAATGAGGTTGCAATTTGTGTTTTTATATTTTGCGACATATATCTCACGATAGTTATTATATGCTTAATAAAGAGATACTTAAAAAGTACTGGGGGTATGAGAATTTTAGGCCGCAGCAAGAGGAAATTATAAATTCTATTGAAAGCGGAGCAGACACACTTGTACTCATGCCAACGGGCGGCGGCAAGTCACTATGCTTTCAGTTGCCTGCAATGGCAAAGGAGGGTATTTGTCTTGTGGTATCTCCGTTGATTGCCCTTATAAAAGATCAAGTGCAATCTTTAAACGACAGGGGCATTCCATCCATTGCCGTTTATTCCGGAATGAGTTCTCACTCGATTGATGTTGCGTTAGACAATGCAATTTACGGAGATTATAAGTTTTTGTATTTATCACCGGAACGTCTTCAAACAGATATATTTCAGGCGCGCGTCAAAAAAATGAACGTCAATTATCTTGTGGTTGATGAGGCTCACTGCATTTCTCAATGGGGATATGATTTTCGTCCGGCTTATTTGAAAATCAGGGAGATAAAGGATTTAATCTGCGATGTTCCAACAATTGCACTTACTGCAACTGCAACAAAAGAGGTGGCGGATGATATAATGACACAACTGGGGTTCCGTGAGAACAACATTATATCAACGGGTTTCCAACGCAAAAACCTTGCGTATATTGTTAGGGAAACCGATGACAAGTACGGAACAATGTTGAGGATATGCAGGGGAATTACCGATGAATATCTTAGACAAAACAGATGTGCAAAAACCTCCGACGTTTCCGGAGTAATTTACTGTCGGGAGAGAAAGAAGTGTGTTGAGATTGCGGATTTTCTGAAGTCAGGTGGCATTGCAGCAGAGTATTATCATGCGGGACTTGGAAAAGAGACCCGCTCAGAGAGGCAGGATGACTGGAAAAGTGGCAAAACCCAAGTGATTGTGGCAACCAATGCCTTTGGGATGGGCATTGATAAGGCTAATGTGAGGTTTGTAATTCATTACGATATGCCCGATTCTGTTGAGGCTTATTTTCAGGAGGCCGGACGCGCCGGCAGAGATGGACTAAAAGCCTGGGCCGTAATGCTTTGGAATAAGAGCGATGTTAGCCGGCTAAGGCAAATTCACAATATTTCATTTCCTTCACTTGAGTACATTGCTCAAATTTATCAGAATGTTTTTGCTTTCCTTAAAATTCCTTATGAAGGGGGGGCTGATTCTGCCAGAAAATTCAAGCTGCAAGATTTTGCAAAGGAGTATAGGCTGAATGCTACAAGTGCTTATTATGCAATAAAATACATAGAGCAAGAGGGCTATTGGGAGCTAACTGATGAGGTTGATAATCCGCCAAAGATAATGTTTGAAGTGGACAGGGATGAACTCTATAATATCCAGCTGAAGAGCGAGGTTATGGATACATTTATAAAGTCTGTGATGCGCTTATATCCGGGGATCTTTTCAAAGCTTGTTACCATTGATGAGGCGTATATAGCAAGAGTGACTTTTGATACCGAGGCTAATGTGGTGGCAAAACTTAAGTCTCTCTCTAAAAAACATGTTCTGAGATATATTCCTCAAATTAAAACTCCGCTGATAATCTTTAAAAATGAAAGACTTACAGAGAATAATCTCTATATAGACAATCAACGGTATAATAAGCGCAAAGAACAGCTCAAACGTAGGATAGACAACGTAATTGAGTATGTCAGGGAGAGCGATAAATGCAGAAGCAGGTTTTTGATAGAGTATTTTTCACAGCCTGTTGCCTCTGATTGCGGTGTCTGCGATGTTTGCCTGGAAAAACGCAATTCTGCTCATCCCATTATTTCAGAGAAAGTTGCAGCGGCAAATATTTTAAAATTCATAGAGGAAAAGAAGAAGATGGCCGGATTAGGAAAATCTTCTGCGGCGCAGGTAACAATTTCCGATATTCAACAACTTGCAGGAGAGAATGAAAGGCTGTATCTAAAAGTATTGCGGGAACTAATTGATAACGGGCAAGTTAGTATTGAGGAAAATAATAAAATGTAAAGTGAGATTTTTTTTTAAAATTTCAACAGCTCCTTATATAGTTTCTGAACAGGCAGGCCCATCACATTATAAAATGAACCGTTTATTTTTATAATTCCTATGTAGCCAATCCATTCTTGCACCCCATAGGAACCGGCTTTGTCATAGGGCTTGTATTTATCTACATACCAGCTTATTTCATCTTTAGTTATATCCCCAAACCATACGTCTGATGAAGCGGAAAAACTTTTTTGATGTTTATTGTCCCTTATACATACTCCCGTCACGACAGTGTGTTTGTGTCCGCTTAGTTTGCTGAGCATTTTAATTGCGTCATTTCTGTCTTTGGGCTTTCCAATTTTTTTACCGTTTAGTATAACTATGGTGTCTGCTGTAATAACTATCTCATTTTCTTTAAGAGGACTGGAAAAATACAGAGATTTCTGATTTGCTATATATTGCGGTACTCTTTTGACAGAGAGATCTTTAGGATAGGTCTCATTATAATCTGAAACCTTGCCTATTTTAAAGGGAATCTCCAGTCCTTCAAGCAACTCTTTCCTGCGCGGAGACGCAGAGGCAAGAATAATTTTCTTCCCTTTAAATTTATCTGCCAAAAAATACATCTTTATAAGATCTGTCGTGATTTTACTCTTCCGCCGGCTTGCCCTTGTGGTACATAGCCTCAAAAGCCTCATCTCTTTTCTCTCTCCAGTCTTTATAGTGATTTGGATTGAATGCCCATTTGCCTTGGATTTTAAGGACTTGCTCTACCAAATCTCTGACACATCCCTTACCCCCTCTGTAAAGAGAAACATAATCACAGACCGACTTGACTTCCTCAACTGCATCTGCTGGACAAACCGCAAGACCGCAAATTTGAAGCACTGGAATATCCGGGAGATCATCTCCGACGTATGCAATTTCCTCTGGCTTAAGGTCATACTTTTTGCAAAATTCCAGGAATGTGGGGACTTTGTTGCGAGAACCCATATAGACTTCGTTTGCTAAAGTTGGCATGAATCTTTTCTTTATAGACTCACTTTCTCCTCCGGAAATTATGGCAATCTTATAATCGTTCATAAAAGCCATTCTAAGGCCAAAACCGTCTTTTGCATTATATGTCCTGATTAAGTCTCCGTCTGGCATGCACATTACGTCGCCTGTTGTAAAAACGCCATCCACATCAAATGCAAATCCTCTGATTCCCTTAAGTTTAACCTTGTAATTCATGATAACAGCAATGTTAAGAATGTTACCCCAATGTTATTCTATAGCAAGTTTTGATAAATCTGCAGATACGTTCTTAAAGTTTTTAAGAACTTCTTCCGGATTTGAATTCTCAATGTAGTTGAAACGCGCTGTATTCCAAGATTCTGTCTTGTTTGTGAAAATTTCAGCGGAATCAATGAAACCTGCACAGCGTTGTGCGTCAATAACAAGCAAGTAAGATTCAATGATATAGGCGGCCATCTCGCAAAGTCTGCGAGCCTGGAAATCTATATATTCATCACCATTTCCGTCAACCTTTTCAACGGCCTTTGCATATTGCTCTGTCATTGCAACAAGCTTGCTCTTAAGCGTTTCCAATTTCTTCTGAGCGTCCGGACATGCAGCTTGAACTTCCGCTGAAACCTTGACAGGCAGAGCCTCATACTCTTTAATCATTTCCAAATATGAACCGTTGGTTACATATCTTTGTGCTGCAACTACCTGAAGCTGAGTGGTTCCCTCATATATGGAAGTAATTCTGGCATCTCTGTAAAGTCTTTCAACAGGATACTCTTTCATATATCCGCTGCCGCCGTGAATTTGTATTGCATCATAAGCGTTCTGATTACAGAACTCGCTGGATGTCATTTTCAAAAGAGGCGTTAGCATATCTGCGCCCTTAGCATATTTCTTATTCTCTTTCCTCTCGTCGGGAGTAAACTTCCTGTCGGGAGAAAGGAGAGAATTCATTGCCTTATAAACATCTACGCATCTGGATGTCTCATACAGAATTGCGCGGCTAGCCTGAAGTTTTGCCTTCATTATGCCAAGCATCTCATAAACAGCGGGGAAATCAATGATTTTCTTCCCATACTGTTCTCTTTCATTTGCATATTTCAATGCCTCGCGATAGGCTGCTTCAGAAATACCAACGCTCTGAGCACCAACGCCTAATCTGGCTCCGTTCATAAGTGACATTACATATTTTATAAGTCCCATCTTGCGGTCTCCAATCAATTTTGCAGGTGCATTATGAAATACCAATTCACATGTTGGAGAACCGTGAATACCAAGTTTATTCTCTATTCTCCTGACATTTACGCCGCCCCATTTCTTATCATATACAAAGTATGACAGTCCGCGGGCGTCAGTTGTTCCGGCCTCTGAACGGGCAAGCACAAGTTTGATATCGGCATCACCGTTTGTAATGAAACGCTTAACGCCGTTCAACATCCAAACATTCTTTGCCTCATCAAAAGTGGCTTTTAATGCAACTGCTTGTAAATCAGAACCTGCGTCAGGTTCAGTCAAGTCCATAGAGCATGTCTCGCCATTTTTAATTCTTGGAAGGAATTCATCTTTAATCTCTTGTGATGCAAACTCCCAAATTGTTTCTGCACAATCCTGCAGTCCCCAAATATTTGCAAACCCGGCATCAGCGCGTCCGACAATCTCGGCAGCCATAACATACGGAACCATAGAGAGATTCAACCCCCCATAGCAGCGCGGAAGTGACATTCCGTAAACTCCGGCCTTAGTTAGTGTATCGTGGTTTACCTTTGTGCCTGCGGCGTAAGCCACTCTTCCATCTTTGCATACAGGCCCATCAATATCAACCTGTTCTGCGTTCTCGTTAATAGTGTCCCCGCTGATTTGGCCAACGATGTCCATGACTCTGTCATAAGAATCAATTGTGTCCTCAAAGTTTTTTGGAGCATCATCATATTTTCCAAAATCTTTATATCCATCCTCTTTCAATTCTACAATTCTCTTCATAAGAGGATTAGAAAACTGAAATTTCAAATCTGAATTATCTTTATAAAAATTTGCCATAATGTTTCTTCTAATTTATTAGCATTAAATGAATTAAGCGCTCTTAATTATTTGCTGTGTTTCTTGTATGAGTCAATCATCTTAGGAACAACTTCGTTCAAATCTCCAATGATTGAGTAATCTGCAATTTTGTGAATAGGGGCTTCCGGATCTGAGTTAACGGCAATGATAATTTTACTCTGATCCATCCCGGCCGTATGTTGAATTGCTCCGCTAACTCCCAGGCATATAATAAGTTTGGGCCTTACGGTAACACCGGTCTGACCAACCTGCCTTTCATTATCTGCAAATCCGGCATCAACAGCCGCACGGCTTGCTCCAACCTCAGCGCCAAGGGTTTTAGCCAAATCAAATACAAGCTTAAAGTTCTCTCTGCTGCCCACACCGTATCCGCCGTCAATAATTATCTGCGCACCCTTAATATTTATCTTCTTCTCTTCTATATCTCTCTTTATAATTTCGACAGCAAAATCACTGTCAATCAAGATTTTTGCAGTATCAATCTGATGGATTTTTCCGTTTGCAGGTTTTTCAAGCGGCTCTTTTTTCATAACGCCCTCACGTACAGTTGCCATCTGAGGTCTGTGCTCCGGATTGACAATTGTGGCTATAATGTTTCCGCCAAATGCAGGACGAATCTGATATAGAAGATCTTTGTACTTCTTTCCGCTCCTGATATCTTCATGATCGCCAATCTCCAGAGACGTGCAATCTGCTGTCAAACCGCTTTTTAAAGCGCTAGAAACTCTTGGGGCCAAATCTCTTCCAATGCTTGAAGCTCCAAATAATGCTATTTGCGGTTTTTGTTCTTTAAATAGCTCAATTGTTATTGCCGCGTACGGCATGGTGCGGAAAAATTCCAATCTTGGATCATCTGCAAGATGAACCACTTTTGCACCATACATATACAATTCCGGAACAAGTCCGCTAACATTGCTTCCAATCAGAAGCGCCTCAACGTCAACATTTAAACACTCTGCCAGAGAACGAGCCTTGGTTAAAAGTTCAAGGCTTACATCGCAAAGTTTTCCGCCGTCGGTTTCTATAAATACTATTATATTATTCATACTCAATATTTCTCCTATATTATAAAAGTGCTTAACCTATTAACCAATCTCGTGGTTTGCCATCAGTTCAGAAATCAGAGAATCTACATCTGCAGCTGAGCCGGTAAGTTTTTTTGCTTCTTTTGCTTTAAAAACGATGTTTTCTACCTTCTTTACTTTGGTAGGGGAACCTGCAAATCCATAGCAGCTTTCCTCTCCGCCTACATCATCAACCGTCCATTCCTGAATTTTCAAGTATGGCTTTTCATCTGCGGAAAGAAGATACTTGCCTGCGTTTGCCGCATCTTGCTCCTCATGTATTGTTCTGGAATATTTGTATTTAAGAACGCTTTTTGCATTTCTTGGACGGCAAGGAGCAGCTGTTGCATGCACAGTTATCAAACAAGGAAGAGTTGAGGAAACAACTTCAATGCCTCTCTCCAGTCTTCTTCTTACTGTAATTTTATTGTCAGATAAATCTGTAATTTCCTCTGCATAAGTAATCTGCGGGATGTTCATCTTCTCGGCAACCTGAGGACCAACTTGTGCCGTGTCTCCGTCGATAGCCTGTCTTCCGGAAACAATAATATCCGGGTTCATCTTTTTAACTGCTTGAGAGATAGCAAAAGAAGTGGCTAAAGTATCGGCACCTGCAAATTTGCGGTCTGTAAGCAGCACACCTCCATCGGCTCCTCTAAAATAGCCTTCCCTAATTATTTCAGCGGCACGGAACGGTCCCATAGTTAAAATCAACACTTTGGAACCCGGAAACTTATCCTTTATCCTAAGAGCCTGTTCAAGGGCGTTCATGTCTTCTGGATTGAAAATAGCCGGAAGGGCTGCTCTATTTACAGTTCCCTCCGGGGTCATTGCATCTTTGCCAACATTTCTTGTATCAGGTACTTGTTTGGCCAGCACAACAATCTTAAATTCTTTGCTCATATATTTTTTTTTATGATTTGACGTTAGGGTTATTAAAGCCTGTCGGGACATTAGGAATTCCAGGCTCTTGATCATGCAGCTCTATGGTGCCGAATTTTGACTCATACTTGCCAATGTTCTCCGCAAGTGCATGAGAAAGGCGCTTAATGTTTTCCGGAGTCATTATAATTCGGTCACTTACAATTGCTTTAGGAATTCCGGGCAACAGCTTTAAAAAGTCTATTATAAACTCGTTGGACGAGTGGGTAATAATAGACAAATTCGAATATGAACCTTTTGCCACTTCCGGGCTAAGCTCAATGTTTAGTTTATTATCATTCTCCATATCGCGGCAAAGATACTTAAAATTATTAACTTTGCAGCCCATGTGCCGCATCATCGGATTTGGATGCCGCAATGTACCCGGCACGTTATTCTGGTAGAGTTTTATTAATATTATATAAGGAGTATTTATATGGAAATTCCCGCAAAGTATAATCCCGCGCAGACGGAAGATAAGTGGTATACTTACTGGCTTAAAAACAAATTTTTCCATTCGGAGCCGGATGAAAGAGAGGCGTACACAATTGTAATTCCTCCTCCAAATGTTACCGGAGTTCTTCACATGGGACATATGATGAATAATACTTTGCAGGATGTTCTTATTCGCAGGGCAAGAATGACAGGTAAAAATGCGTGCTGGGTTCCCGGAACAGACCATGCATCTATAGCAACTGAGGCTAAAGTAGTTGCAAGACTTAAAGAAAAAGGTATAGAGAAGACTTCCCTTACTCGCGACGAGTTTATGAAAGAGGCTTGGGTGTGGAAGGAGGAACATGGCGGCATTATCTTGGAACAGCTTAAAAAGCTGGGGGCATCCTGTGATTGGGACAGAACAAAATTCACCATGGATGAGCCGCTTAGCAAGGCAGTTATAAATACCTTTGTGTATTTTTATAAGAAAGGGTTGATTTACAGAGGTGTAAGAATGGTTAACTGGGACCCGGTTGGTCTTACGGCTGTATCTGATGAGGAGGTAATTCACAAAGATACCCATTCAAAACTTTACTTTTTAAGATATTTCATAAGCGAGAACGGAAAGAAGGGAGATAAGTACATCATAATTGCAACAACCCGCCCGGAGACAATAATGGCTGATGCGGCGGTCTGTATAAACCCCAATGATGAAAGGTATCACAACTTGAGAGGAAAGAAAATATTAATTCCTCTTATTGACAAGGAAATACCGGTTATAGAGGATGATTATGTTACAATGGACTTTGGCACAGGGTGTTTGAAGGTTACTCCGGCTCACGACATTAATGACTACGAGATTGGATTGCGCCATCATCTTCCTGTTCTGGACATTATTGATGAACACGGATGCCTCAATTCTAAGGCGCAGATTTTGGTTGGAGAAGACAGGTTTGTTGCGCGCAAAAAAATTGTAAAAATGCTGGAAGAATCCGGCAATCTGGAGAAAACGGAAGATTATATGTCACCTGTCGGACATTCAGAGCGGACTGATGCCGTCATTGAGCCAAGACTTTCTTTGCAATGGTTCCTTAAAATGGATAAACTTGCAGCGGAGGCTCTTAAGAGGGTGGAAAGCGGCGAGATTCAACTGATTCCGGACAAATATAAAAACACATACCGTCATTGGATGGAGACTGTTAGGGATTGGTGCATCTCACGACAGCTGTGGTGGGGACAAAGAATTCCCGCATATTATCTGCCTGACGGACAATTTGTTGTAGAAGCTTCTTCAGATGAGGCTCTTGAAGCTGCAAAGAAACTTAACCCCGATATAAAGAGAGAAGAGTTAAAACATGATGATGATGTCCTGGATACATGGTTTTCCTCCTGGTTATGGCCTATATCTGTATTTGACCCGGAGAAACCGGGTTTTCCGAATAAACAGCCAAATAAAGATTTAGCCTACTATTATCCTACTAATGACTTGATTACTGCTCCGGAGATATTGTTTTTCTGGGTGGCAAGAATGGTTATGGCCGCGGATGAATTCACCGGCAAAGTTCCATTTCATAACGTATATCTTACCGGAATTGTAAGGGATAAGCTGGGACGCAAAATGTCCAAGTCCCTTGGAAATTCCCCGGATCCTATTAAGCTTATGCAAGAGTATGGAGCAGATGGAGTGAGAATTGGAATGTTGCTTTGCACCTCTGCCGGCAATGATATTTTGTTTGATGTGAGCCAGGTTGAGCAGGGGAGAAACTTTGCAAACAAAATTTGGAACGCATACAGACTGACTAGAGGTTGGGAGATAGATGAGTCTGCAAAACCTTCTGAAGCAGCAAGTTTGGCAATAGAGTGGTTTGAGAGCAAGCTTAATAAATCTATCGCGATAATAAATGACCACTTCAATAAATTCAGAATAGCAGATGCTACAATGACAGTTTATAAACTGTTCTGGGATGATTTCTGCGCTTGGTACCTGGAGGCCGTAAAGCCTGTCTTTGGCGCAAAGATTGACCGTGTAACATACGATAAAACAATGAGTTTCTTTGATTCTTTGCTTAAGCTGCTTCATCCTTATATGCCTTTTATTACAGAGGAATTGTGGCAGAATATGGCGGAACGCAAAGATGGTGAGACAATTATGTTACAACAAATGCCTGCTGAGGGAAAATTCTCTGAAGAGATGCTGGATATTTTTGATTCTGCCGAGCAGACAATTATGAACATTAGAAACATTCGCCAGAGCAGAGGAATCTCCCCTAAGGAAGCGGTTGAACTATATGTAAAAGAGCCTTATGATATAAAAATTGCCCCTTGTATTGAGAAGCTGGCAAACGTTTCTGGCCTAAAACTTGTGCGCGACATTGACAAGCAAATGCAGGGTATGAATTTTATGGTAGGAACCACGGAATTCTTTGTGCCGCTTAGAGTTAATGCAGAGGAAGAGGCTAAAAAAATCAGAGAGGAAATAGAGCGCTACAGTAAATTTTTGTCATCTATTGATAAGAAACTATCAAACGCAAACTTTGTTAAGAACGCACCCCAGCAAGTTGTAGATTTGGAGAAGAAGAAACAGAGCGACGCTCAAACAAAATTGAATAATTTAAATGAACTATTACAAAGGTTTAAATAACACTGAGGTAGAAGAGAGCAGACAGAAGCATGGCTCAAATAACCTTACTCCTGCCAAGAGGGAAAGCGGATGGAAATTATTTTTCAGCAAGTTTAAGGATCCCTTAATCAGAGTGTTGCTAATTGCAACGCTATTATCATTAATAACCGGTTATTTTGAGGGTTCTATGGTAGAGAGCCTTGGGATTGTCTTTGCAATACTGCTTGCAACCACAATCTCATTTTTCAATGAGTATAAGGCCGGAAAAGAGTTTGATATTCTTAATAAAATTAATGATAATGACCTCGTTAAAGTAATTCGCAACGGAGGACAGGTTGTGCAAATACCTAAAAATAAAATTGTTGTAGGTGATATTATAATACTTTCCACTGGTGATGAAATTCCTGCAGATGGAAAATTGCTGGAATCAATGGAGCTTAGGATAAATGAATCATCATTAAATGGAGAATCAAAGGCTTCCAGTAAGAGGACGGAAGAGGTGAAAGATTTTGACGGGGCATATTCTCCTAATTATGTTTACAGAGGTACAACGGTAAGCGAGGGAGACGGCGTTTTTGAAGCAACGGCAGTTGGAGATTCTACTGAAATTGGAAAGACTGCAAGACAGGCAAGTGAAATAACCGGTGCGGAAACACCTCTAAGCAAGCAGCTTACAAGACTTGGTTCATATATCGGAAAGATGGGAATGTGGATAGCGGCTGCAACTTTTGTAATCCTTATAGCAAGAGATTTAATTGTTGGAAAGCTGACATTAGCCCCTACGGTAGATAATCTTGCGCAACTCCTTAATTTCTTCATGGTTGCAGTTACGCTGATTGTAATGGCAGTGCCTGAGGGACTTCCAATGAGCGTTACATTAAGTCTTGCATATAGCATGCGCAAAATGACCGCACAGCATACTCTTGTAAGGAAGATGCACGCATGTGAAACAATGGGGGCAGCAACCGTAATTTGTACGGATAAGACCGGAACCCTTACGCAAAACAAGATGAAAGTGCATTATTGTTCCGTAAAAATGTGTGCAGATTTTGCCGCTGCGGTTTCTGTTAACAGCACTGCATTCTTGGATGCTTCCGGAGTGATTGGAAATCCTACTGAAGGAGCTCTGCTTATGCATATTAGCGACAGCGGATATGACTATATGGGTCTGAGAGAGACCAGCGTTAATATGCAGAGAATTCCTTTTAACACAATGACAAAATATATGGCAACCTTGTGCTCATTTAAGACTACTGAAGTTGCCGGCTCTGCTGACGGATTATCTGTCGGGAATAGAATGTGTCTATATTTGAAAGGTGCCCCAGAGACTCTTATAAGCCACTGCAAAATGACTGCGGATAACACAATTATTCTGCACAAAGAAATTGGCAAACACTTTGAGAATGAGATTACTGAAAAGGAACTGATAGATGAAATAGGTGTGTATCAGAGCAAGGGAATGCGCTCTCTTGCATTCGCACATTGCTACCTAGATGCAGAAGAAGCTAAGGCTGATATAAAAGAGATGGTGGACAGAAGAGAGTTTATTTATGATGGCTTTGCATCTATTGCAGACCCCGTGAGAGAGGATGTTCCCGCTGCAATGCAAGAGTGCGTTGATGCAGGAATTGCCGTTAAAATCGTCACAGGGGACACATCACTGACTGCCATTGAGATAGCAAAGCAGAGCGGACTTTGGGGCGTTAATGATACTCCCGACAGGAATTGCATTACCGGGGGAGATTTTGAAAAACTTTCTGACGCTGAGGCTCTTAATAGAATAAAAGAAATAAAGGTAATGTCCCGCGCAAGACCGGCGGATAAGATGAGACTTGTAAAACTTTTGCAGCAGCAGGGTGAAATTGTGGCAGTTACGGGAGACGGAACAAATGATGCTCCGGCGCTGAATTACGCTAACGTAGGCCTTGCAATGGGAAGCGGCACTGCGGTTGCAAAAGAGAGCAGTGATATAATTTTACTTGATGATTCTTTCAGCAGCGTTGTTTCTGCTGTTCAATGGGGAAGATCCATTTACACTAACATACAGAAATTCATTTACTTTCAGCTAACAGTCAATGTGGCTGCATTACTTACAGCGCTTGTTGGTCCTATGGTAGGGATAGAATTTCCGCTGACTGTAACGCAAATTTTAT
Organism: Candidatus Egerieousia sp.; assembly: GCA_035403105.1. GTDB lineage: Bacteria > Bacteroidota > Bacteroidia > Bacteroidales > UBA932 > Egerieousia. Next base: position 19,051 of record DAONEN010000014.1, read on the forward strand.
GGGTTAATCTAATAATGGATACATTTGCCGCAATAGCCTTAGCCACAGAGCCATCCAGAAAGGAAGTCATGAGGGCTAAACCAAGAAAGGTCACAGATTTTATCATAACAAAAAAGATGCTGAAAGGGATTATAGGATACGGAGTGAGTTTCTTTGTTATATCATTATTGATGCTTCTTGGGGAAAAATATGAGATTGGGTATGAAAGCGGTACTGGATTTGAAATTTTAAGCACTAATTCTGATTTGACTATTTACCAGTTAAGCGCATTTTTTACATTTTTTGTACTTATGCAATATTGGAATTTATTCAATGCAAGAGCTTTAGGAAGCACGCACTCTGCATTTTATAAAATAATGGACAACAAATCTTTTCTGTTCGTTACATCAATTATATTACTTTTACAGGCAATAATTGTAGAGTTTGGAGGGAATGTTTTTAGGACTGAATCTCTTCCTTTTGGTTTGCTGATTTGCCTGTTTGCCGTGACCTCTTCAGTTTTATGGTTTGGAGAGATTAAAAGATTTATTGCAAGGCGCAAGATAAAAATGACTGCTTAGAATCTATATAGGATGTACACTTCAGAGTTAGAATTAGATGTAAGATACTATGAGACAGACCAAATGGGGATTGTCCATCATTCAAATTATATAAGATACTTTGAGTGCGGAAGAAGTGATATGATGGCAAAACTTGGCGTTCCGGTTGATAACATGGAGTCAGAACAACATATTATGTTCCCGATAGTTTCTATAGATGTTCACTATAAAGCCCCGGCAAAATTTGGCGAAAAAATCAAGGTTGTTACAACGCTCACAAAATGGCCGCTGGCAAAATTCATTGATGAACAGAAAGTTTTTAATGAGCATGGAGAGTTGCTCTCTTATGCAACGGTTGTCATAGGAGTTATTAATTCCATTACAAGAAAACCGGCCCGGGTGCCAAGGACGGTACTTGAGAAATTGGTGCCTTACTACCCAAAAGAAGACCAAATAGGGTTGTAATAAATGCTATAAATTGATACTTTTGCCCCGTGGAAATAACATCTATTTATTAGAAATAACATTTAAACAAGAATATTATGAATCATCTATTGATTTTACAAAATTTTGGATTGCCTGAAATCCTGGTTATTGCATTGGTAGTTCTTTTATTTTTTGGAGGAAAGAAAATCCCCGAGCTTATGAAAGGTCTTGGAAAAGGTGTAAAGAGTTTTAAAGATGGAGTTAAAGGCGTTGAGGATGAGATGAATACAAACGACGTCAAAGGCACTATCAATAATATCAAGAAGGATATTACTGATGACGGCAACTCGAACAGCAGTTCATCTCAAAATAACAGTAATACAACCCAAAATCAGTAACAGCTATATTCTGTCTTTACTATGGCGGAAGGAGAGATGACATTCTGGGAACACCTTGATGAATTACGCAGGGTTATATTCCGCCCAATCATTGTTTTGATTGTGCTGACTTGCCTTTTGTTTTCTGCAAAGACATTTATTTTCAATAATATAGTATTTGGTCCGGTTGATAATAATTTTATATTATACAGGGGTATCAATTACATTTTGGCGTTGCTTCATCAGCAGCCTCTTCCGGATTACAAGCTTCAACTCATTAACATAGACCTTCCTGCTCAGTTTTTCATACACATAAGCACCACTTTTTATGTCTCTTTGCTGATATCAATGCCGTATCTTTTTTATGAGTTGTGGACATTTGTCCGTCCGGCATTATATCCAAAAGAAAAACATGTGGTTGAAAAAGCCTTCGGTTTTGCCGGATTGCTTTTTTATACGGGGGTGCTGGTTGGATATTTTCTTGTATTTCCATTGACGCTCAGATTTTTGGGAACATATCAGGTCAGCACCGATGTGATAAATACGATATCATTGCGCTCATATATAAATATGTTTGTCTCAATGATATTAATCATGGGAATTGTGTTTGAATTTCCTATTCTTGCAGCTATCCTCTCAAAGATTGGAATTATTAACAAGCAGATGCTCAAGAAGTACCGCAAGCATGCGTTTGTGATTTTGCTTATTGTTTCTGCTGGCATTACACCGTCCGGAGATCCGTTTACATTGTTTGCGGTAGATCTTCCATTATATGCGCTGTATGAGATAAGTATTGCAATGTGCAAGAGCAAAAAGGAAGATGAAGAGGATACAGATTCAGATGATGGAAAGAATGGAGAAATGGTTGAAAACAGTAGAATTAAGTAACTTATAAAGAGGGGGGGGGGAGAGCAAATGATTACAGTTACAAATTTGACAGTGGCATTTGGCGGATTTACGCTGCTGGATGATGTCAACTTTCATGTTAATGATAATGATAAAGTAGGGCTGGTTGGGAAAAATGGTGCAGGCAAATCTACGCTGCTTAAAATTATTCTTGGAGAGCAATCCCCGTCAAGCGGTATGGTCCTTACATCAAAAAATTTGAAGTTCGGTTATCTGCCGCAGCAGATGGAACATGCTAAGGACAAGAGTGTTATGGAGGAGACGCTGCAAGCCTTTAATTCACTCTTTGACATTCATAAGAAAATAGATGAAATCAACATTCAACTTGGAAGCAGAACGGATTATGATTCTGAGGCTTATAAAAAACTCATAATAGACCTTAATAATTATACGGACCGTTCTCTGATGATGGAAAGCGAGCCTCCTAGAGTGCAGGCTGAAAGAGTTTTGCTGGGACTTGGCTTTAAAGAGGAAGAATTTGATAGACAGACAAATACATTAAGCCAAGGCTGGAATATGAGAATAGAACTTGCAAAAGTTTTGCTCTCAGAACCGGATGCGCTGCTATTGGATGAGCCAACAAATCACCTTGATATAGAGTCTATTCAGTGGTTTGAAGACTATCTTAAAAATTTTAAAGGCTCTGTAGTTCTTATTTCTCACGACAGGAAATTCTTGGACAATATCACCAAGAGAACTGTCGAGATTATGCTGGGCAAAATTTATGATTATGACGTTCCATATAGCAAATACAAGATTCTACGTAAAGAGAGGATGGAGCAGCAGAGGGCAGCTTATGAGAACCAGCAAAGGATGATTGAGAAAACGGAAGATTTTATTGCTCGCTTCCGTTACAAGCCGACAAAAAGCAATCAAGTTCAAAGCAGGATTAAGGCGCTGGACAAGCTGGACAGAATTGAGGTTGACCTGGAGGATACTAGTACTTTAAACGTGAAATTTCCGCCTGCTCCAAGGAGCGGAAATGTGGTTTTTAAGTGCGAGGATGCGCAGGTTGGTTACGGAGACAAAACAATTGTGAACAATGTTAACATAACTGTAGAGAGGGGGGAGAAAGTTGCCTTTGTAGGGCGCAACGGAGAGGGGAAAACTACACTTATGAGAGTTATTATCAATCAATTAACCCCTATAACCGGAAGTACAGCTTTGGGGTACAATGTTAGCCTTGGATACTATGCTCAGAACCAGGAAGACATACTTGATAAGAACGATACAGTGTATGGCACATTAGACAAAATCGCCGTAGGTGATGTGCGTACTAAGCTACGCGATATTCTTGCGGCATTCCTGTTTAGAGGAGAGGACATTGACAAGAAAGTTGCCGTTCTAAGCGGTGGTGAAAGGGCGCGTTTGGCTATGGCTAAACTTATTCTTAAGCCGTATAATCTGCTGGCGCTGGATGAGCCCACAAACCACATGGACATTCTTAGCAAGGATGTTCTTAAGCAAGCTTTGCTGAGTTATGACGGAACTTTGATAATAGTCTCTCACGATAGAGACTTTTTGGACGGTCTTGTCAGCAAGGTTTACGAATTTAAGGATGGACGCGTGCATGAGCATCTAGGCGGTATTCAGGCATACCTTGAGCATAATAAAGAGGAACGTGAAGTTGCTGAACACAAAGAGGATGCAAAGATAATAAGGGATAAAAAAAACGCGAGCTCCGGCACAAAAAAATCAGGAGGAATAACCGGTATTAATATTCCTTGCGAACAATTAAATTCCTCGGCTGATTCTACTAACAAAACTGATTCTCAACAATTTAGAGCGGAGAGCAAGGAGGCGCGCAAAAAGAAAAAAGAGATCGAGAAGTGCGAAAATGAAATTGCAGATCTCGATCACCAACTCTCGGAAACTGAAATAGAACTTTCAGCCAAACACACCCCGGAGGAACTAACTAAACTATCAGAGGAATATCAAAGAATTAAATCTATGCGTGACTCCAAGATGGAAGAATGGATGAAATTAAGTGAATAATTATTCTAGTATTGAGTGTGCTGAGGGTCAAAGTTTGTCCATCCATTCATCCAAATATCAGCAGGTCCGGAGAATGCGCCAATGTAAGTTACTTTATCAAAGCTGTTTAGCAATGCATCTGTAAATACCGCAGCATTTAAAAGCGGGCTTCCGACCTGAGGCGCATATTGTGCAGAAGAGGAAAGTTTTAGCAAAGAGAAGTCAGAGTAGTATTCGTCGCTAGACATTGATTTAAAGAAAGTACTTGAGAATGACTCTTTTGTAGCATCAAGCGTGTTGCCGTTCTCAGAATACTGATCCAGAAAACTTTTGTTTTTATCACTTCCCAAAATAGAGCAGGCGGTTAATATTACATTATTAACTTTAAATGTGCCGGCAGTTGCAGCACTCTGTGTAGCAGAGCCTTTATCGTTTTCTATAATTATCCCGACAGGGTAACCTGCAATTATAGAATTGAAACAAGACATGTGGCTGTTCCTTCTAATCTGAATTCCTGCTTGGAACTGTCCAAGCCTGGAACCGTTGTTAGGGTTCATTTCGTTTCCGTTAATGTATGTGGAATTATTTGCAAATGAGGCGTCTTGCACGGCAGGGCCTATGATTGTCATATTGGAGAACACGCATGATGTGAATGGAGTTGCAGTTGTGCCATCTGCATTATTATCACTTTCAAAACCGTTTGATGCAGATTGGTCTGCAATCTTTGGATCTCTTATTCCAAGACAGAACTGGACTTTTCCGGAGAAGCCGTCATCTGTATCAAATTCATCATCCCATCCTTTGTAAGCAATTAGGTATTTGCAGTTTACACTGCCGCCAAACCATTCAAACGAGTCATCATTTGAATATGAAACCTGAACATGGTCAATCTTTGTACCGCTTCCTACTGATCCCATTGTAAGACCATTAATTTCCTGGTCGGTTGCAAACGGGTAACCTGCAAATTCAATTCTGCAGTAACTAAATACTCCTGAATTGTCTGTATCATCGCTGCCACCATGTTTGCTTCTTGGGCCACCCTCAATAATCATTTCTGTTTGATTATTCTTAGCCTTTCCGCAAATGATAACTCCGCCCCAATCTCCCGGTTTTCTGCTTCCCGCAGGCTGTGCGGAAGTAAATACAATCGGTTCAGAAGCAGTGCCTTGTGCAATAATCTTACCGCCTCTTTCAACTCTAAGTGACGCCTTGGTGGCCTTATCTCCTTTAATTACAGTTCCGGCGGGAATTGTTAATGTAGAACCGTTTGTGATGTAGCACCAACCCTTCATTGTATATGTGCCTTTTGGAAGAGTATAATTTCCGTTTATTTCAAATTCAGCATCTCCGTTTCCAAGTTGCGTACTGTTGGCAAACAGAATTTTATCCAAATTGTCTGTTGGCGTAATCGGAGTGTCTCCGTTTGAACTTTTGCTGCAGCTGCTAATTGCAATACTAAATACAGACACTGTCGCTGCAATACATGCTGTAAAAATCTTTTTTCTCATAATCAATTAATTTTTAAGTAATTAATACGTTGTTTTATTATGTTTTATATTATGGTCATTAAAATTTTTCTCATATTTTCCACTAAAATTTTACAACAACACCTGCAGCAAATTCTCTCCCGGGCTTAAACTTTTTAGTAATCTCTTTTCTGGAAACTATTTTGCCGCCCTCATTTGTGTATTTTGGAAACTGACAGAATTCCGCATATTCATTAAGCACGTCTTTTGTGCTGAGTTTTAGTTCAATATGCTTCCCGACAGATTTGCTTATAGAAATATCAATTAAGTTGCGCGGAAGCTCATACATATCCGGGATATTGTTGTCTATTGTGCCGCCTGCGCTAACATCCGTTTTTCCGATTCCCACAATTCTTTTTCCGATTCTATTATAAAGTACTGCAATTGAAAGTTTTGCTTTTTTGTATTTATAAAATAGACCTGCATTAATCAAATAGGGGGACTGACCCTCCATTGGTCTGTTATGCTCCAGACTGCCGCTTGAGAAATTTACGCGACTCTTCATCCATGCTGCATTTATTGAAACATCAAGATTTTCAGCACCAAGGAAGCCAAGGTTCTTTTTGACTTCCGCCTCAATTCCGTACAAATTGGCTTTATTTGCATTCTCAAATGTATAAGTGTAACTTCCGCCGGCATCCAAAAAGGTTGTCTCTATAGGATTCTTAAAATGTTTATAAAATACTGCTATTGAGATAATTTCTCCATTTGAAGGATACCATTCATATCTAATGTCGGCGTTGTGTATGTACGCGGCTTTTAAGTCAGGATTTCCTTTGATATCGCTAAATAAATCAAAATCATAGTAGACTGAAGAGGAGATCTCTCTAAATTCCGGCCTGTTGGTTGACACTCCGTAAGCTGCGCGCAGAAGATGATGTTCATCAAAAGAATATGATGCGTTAACGGAAGGAAATGGTCTGCTGTATGTGTATGTTTTCTTTTTAGTATCGGAACCTATTGTGCGCGTGTAACTTATAAGGTCCATTTTATAATATTCATACCTTGCGCCGGCATACACTTTAATCTTCTCCAGATTGAACCCAAATCCCGCATAGCCATTTAGTGATGTATTGTGTCCTTTATAATTATCCCTGTTATCTGAATCATCATATAAGTAGAGCTTGTCATTGCCAAAGTTTTTTTGCTGCATAATATCATTAACCACATCTCCATACTTAAAATCAGCCGGTAAATTGGAGTCAATAAATCTATAGTAATAATCCTTTGTGTCATATTTTCTCTCTCTGTAATCTCCATATATGCCTGCTTTTACTTCAAGCAAATAGCCATCGTGATTCTTGTTGTTAATTAATGATTGAGAGTAATTAGCTCCTGCAGAACCAATATTTTCATGCAGTTTTGTTGAGCATCTTTCAATGTCGTTTTGGTCAATGCCCATCTTGCCGTAGTATGGATCTCCAACCAAATCATTTTGCTCTCTGTTTATAATCCTCCTGTCCGGCTGAATTCTATCTGCATAAGAATATCCCGCCTCCCAATCAATTTTGCCGTTTAAAATGTCATGTACTCCGGAAATCTGGCCGCTGTAAGAATTTCTTGTATAACGGTCATATTCAAACTTTTCCTGCAGATATAAAGAGGAAATATTCTGCCATCCTTCTCTTTGAGTGTACTTTGATGTTGTAATCTTATTAAAGATGTTTCTAAAATAATATCTGCTGTTGCGTCTTATGTATGCAAGGTTTAAAAGAGCTCCTATTTTGTTGCTACTCAAATATTGATTGTCAGAATATTTATATAAGTATTCAGGCTTATCCTCTATCTTGTTGTAAACTCCAAACCGTGAGTTTTCCATGTTTAGATATGACTTTGAGGCAAGGCTCCAGTTAAGTGAACCAATTACTGTAAACTCTCTGTTATTTACCAATTTAAATGACTTGCCAAAAGAGGCTGAGATTCTCTGGTCAGGCAGAGGGCGGCTCTTTTTTGTCTTCCAAATTTTTGCATTGTTATTAATATCAATAGGACCATTTCCATCACTGTTATGGATGAAGTCATGGAAGTGGGCAGAGGTATTTATGCCACTGCTGTAAGAGATTGAAAATGGATTCTCCTCCGGCGTATCTTTTGTGGAAATTTTCACAAAACCTCCGGAAAAATCTGCCGGAAGTTCAGGAGAAGGGGACTTCACAATCATGATGTTTTCTATTTGCCCTGCAGGTATTATATCAAATGAGAAAGATCGCGTATCTGCCTCACTGCTAGGTGTTGAAGCATTGTTAATCCATACGTCGTTATACCTTTGAGACAACCCCCTTGCAATAATAAATTTATCATTGATAATAGAAATTCCGGGGATTCTCCTGATTACTTCACCCGCATCTCTATCTTGGTTATTGGAGATTGTTTTGCCGGAAACACCACTCACTACGGCATTGGTGATTTTCATTGCCTGCACAACGCCAATATCTCCGCCCACTCTTTTTACTCCTTTAACAACTATAGCATTAATTGACTCAGCTGTCGGGACCATACTAATAATTACATCCCTTGCCCCGGCCTCCGCTTTAAATAATATTGTCTTATATCCCATCATGGTAACTGACAGGGTAAAGACTCCCTGGCGGTTGATAGGAACATCAAACATTCCTTTTTCATCTGCAACGGAGTAGAACTTTTTATTTTCTGTCACGACGGTTGCTCCGGCAATGGGAACGCCTGACGTAGAATCTCTTACAACACCCTTTATGTGATAAGAGACATTTTGTTTTTCTGCAAAAACTGCAATTGCGCTTAGTATGCATGCAAGCAATACCAATCCAAAAACGATAAATTCTCGCTTAAATGTTTTAGAACTATAGATATCCTCGTTCATCTGTTAGTTGATTTTTTACAGATGCAAAGGAACTCCGCAATTATTACATGCCCGTTACTGCAATGTTATATGCAAGTAATTAAAATGTAAAAAAAGTATTGCAAGAGATATAAAAGATACTTTTACAGCAAATGAAGGATAGACAAAAACTATTTCTTTTTAAGAGAAAAATCAAATTGCAAACCACTTGGTAAACAATTGTTTACAGAGATTGTTCCACCGTGAATTATAACTGCATTTTTAACAATTGAGAGTCCAAGACCAGTGCCGCCCGCCTTGCGGGAACGGCCTTTATCTACCCTGTAGAAACGTTCAAATAAATGTGACAGATGCTCCGTTTCAACGCCAACTCCGTTGTCCAAAAATGAGAAGAAATACTTATCTGGAGTTTCTTTTATTAACTTAATATTTATCTCACTTCCAGATGAATAGGCTATTGAATTGTTTAATAAATTGCTGAATATGGAACGCAACAAATAGTCATTACCGTACATAACCAATGGCTTGTTCTCCAAATTTGAAAGAGTGATTTTTATTCTTTGAGGCACATTTGATAATATCATCTGGTTTGCTGCCGCAACTTCTTCTCTGATGATATTGCTTAAATAAAGTCTCTCTTTTTTTATCATATCAGGCGCCTCATCCATGCGGGTAATAGTAGAAACGTCTTGCAGCAAGGAGCTGAGCCTCTGGGTCTCAGAGTAACTCTTGGCAAGAAAATCATGCTTCTGTTCATCAGTCATGTTAGGATTACGCAACATGGTTTCCAGGCAAAGGCTAATGCCGCTGACAGGCGTTTTCAACTCATGATTTATATTATTTGTAAGCTGCTTCTTAATTCTGATTTTTTCCTCTTCCTCTCTCATTGCCTTATTGTGCTGGAATTCAATTTCCTCTGAATCTTTTCTTATGCGTCCTATAACTAGCACAGCCATAAGGCTTAACAACAATGTCATGCCTGCAATAAACCAAACAAAAGAGTGTCCCAGACTAAGTGTCTTTTGCAGTGAGACCGAGTAGGGCAGCGCACTTCTTACAATGTAACTGTTCATTGTATTCTTCCCGACAGATATTCTATGTTCTATTTTAGTTGCGGAGTAAAAATAATTTTCAGAAGTTGTTTTTGATAATCTCCTCACAATAAAGCTATTTCCGCTTTTCATCGCATCTTTAAACTCCGGTCTGGAGGAGTGGTTTTGCATCTGAGCAGATTTTATTCCCTCATAAGAATCATAAAGAACTCGGCCGTCCGTCTTTATAATAGTGATGCGTATGTCCGGATATATTCTCTTAATATCTTTGAAGCTGCTGTCCAAAAAATTGAAGAGTCTTCTGTCCGATTGTTCATAAATATAATCTGCCTTATTTCTCAATTTCTCCGCAACGTGCTCATTTACACTTTGCAAAGAGGCATTCATCAAATCCTCTTTAAACCTTTTTTCACTGGAATAACGGAAAAAAACAAACACTGCCGCAGATATCCATATCACAGATAGCAGCAATACAAACATTAAAGTCTCGCGCACCTGCTTGTAGTTATTCCGTATTTTCATCTTGTAAATCAGATTATTGTATTACTGAATTGGCTCCTCAAAAATATATCCGTATCCGTAGCGAGTAACAATACATTTTCCGTAGGGCTCTATTTTCTTGCGCAATCTTGTGATTGTCACGTCTATAGTGCGGTTAACCACTATTACATCATCACCCCATATTTTTGATAAAATCTCATCTCTGGACAAAACTTTATTCTTATTCTCTAGCAGAAGAACCAAAATTTCAAACTCTTTCTTTGTGAGTTCCAGTTCTTTACTATCTACTGTACATGTTTTATTATTCAAATTTATATGAATAGATTCATAATCCAATATGTCATTATGAATGTCTATGTTTGTAGAAGTACGCCTCAAAACGCTTTTTACTCGTGCAAGTAATGTTCTGATGGTAAATGGCTTAGGAATATAATCATCTGCTCCTATGTTAAGACCTGCAACCTGGTCATCTTCAGTGTCTTTTGCAGTGCAGAAAATGATTGGGATTTTTGCAGTTTCCGGTCTGGACTTTAATAATTGAGCCATCTTAAACCCGTTCATATCGCCCATCATCACATCCAGCAGAATAAGAGAGTATTGCACTAATTCTGTGACGGGTTTCTTAAGGACTTCTTCTGCGCTATAGGCTGTATCCACGTCATACCCTTCAACTTCCAAGTTAAATTTAATGCCCTGACAAAGAGTAGCCTCATCATCTACAACCAAAATTTTCAGTTTATCTGCCGCCATAGGTTTTCATATAAATTCAATAACCATCGCGAATTTAGAAATAAAAAGCATCTTGCGCTGTATTATTACGCAACTTAACAGAGTAATAATGATTTTGTAATGTTTAAGCTTTTCTGAACTCCTGACAGATAATGGCAGTTGCAGTTGCCACATTTAGAGACTCTGATGTGGAAAATTCTTTGCGCGGTTTCATATTGCCGTCTTTTCCATATGAAGGGATATATAATTTATATTCTGCAGGTATCAGATTTTCAATTTCTTTGGAGATTCCAAATGACTCGCTCCCCATAATTACCAAACCATGTTTTTTTATGCAGTTGTGGCTGCTTCCATCCAGAAAAGTTCCATAAACCGGCAACCCGGCATCTTTAAACTCTTTTACTGCTTCCGCAAGTTTGCAATATATGACTGAGGTCCTGAATATTGCACCCATCGTAGCTTGTACGGTCTTTGGATTATAAAGTTCAACAGTGTCTTCTGATGCAAATATTGCGTTAATGCCATACCAGTCTGCAAGCCGGATGATTGTACCAAGATTTCCGGGGTCCTTTACACTGTCGAGACCTAAACATAGAGGAAATCTTTCCTTCTGATTTTCATTAGAACTCTTCAATAGGGATGCCGCAAAGGCTTTAATTTCAGATTGTTTATTCTGTTCAACCACTGCCAGAACAGGTGAAGGCGTAGAGAGTGAACTTATGCGAGCCATGCACTCATCCCCAATCTCAGAAGATTTGTAAATCGCATGGATATTAAAGTCAGAGTGCAATGCCTCCTCTACAAGCTTCTCGCCCTCAACCACAAACAAGCCCGTCTCCTGCCTGAATTTTTTCTGCTGGAGAGCGCGGATATCTTTTATTTGCTTGTTTGAGAGCTGCATGTAGCAAAGTTAATAAAATTATGACGCTGCCTTGAATAGAAGACAGCGTCTTTATTTTAATATCCTAATATCTTTAGCATGCTCTTGTAAGACTGCTCTTTGCTAAAGAGTTTTGTGAAGTATTCGCCGTGTTCGTCACGGTCTATAATCACGTGTTTTGGAGCGGGTTGCAGGCAGTGTTGTATTCCGCCGTATCCTGCAATTGACTCCTGATATGCACCGGTATGGAAGAATCCTATATATAAAGGTTCCTCATCATGACGGCCTTCAACAACCGGTAAGAATATGGCATTCGCATGTGCTTCTGCATTGTAATAATCCTGTGAGTCACAGGTTAATCCTCCTAAGAAAACGCGCTGATATTCACAATTCCATTTATTAATAGGAAGCATTATGAATCTCTGTTTTATTCCCCAAGTGTCTGGCAATGTGGTCATAAATGAACTGTCCACCATGTACCAGCGCTCTCTGTCGTTCTGCTGCTTGCAATCCAAAATCTGAAAAATAGTTGCACCGCTTTCTCCAACTGTAAAACTTCCAAATTCCGTAAAAATGTTTGGTTCCGCCACTCCGCGTGACTTGCAAATTGCCTTAATTTGAGAAACGATTTCCTCTGACATGTACTCATATTCATAATCTTGCACTAGCGAATTTTTGATTGGGAAGCCGCCGCCAATGTTTAAAGAGTCAAGAGTAGGACACATTGCGCGTAAGTCACAATAGACATTTACACACTTGGTCAGTTCATTCCAGTAGTAAGCATTATCTCTAATTCCGGTGTTTATAAAGAAGTGCAGCATCTTCAATGTAAACTTCTTGCTTTTAGCTAATTTTGCCTTATAAAAAGGAATTACATCTGAATATCTGATGCCAAGCCTGCTTGTATAGAACTCGAATTTTGGCTCTTCCTCAGATGCAATGCGTATTCCAAGTTTAGCTGGAACCTTTATATGTGCGTCAAGATCGTCAAACTCACCAAGGTTATCCATAACAGAAATGATATTTTGCCAGCCTCCATTTATTTTCTCTGCAATATTATCAATATAAGTATCCTTTTTGAAACCGTTGCACACAATAGTCATGTCCTCTTTTAACTTCTTCTCTTCATACAGAGAATCAATGAGATTGATGTCAAAAGCAGATGATGTCTCCAAAAATATATCATTCTTAAGTGCCTCTTCCAAAATAAATGAGAAATGGGAACTTTTTGTACAGTAGCAATAGTTATAAGACCCTTTATAGTCAACCTTGGCCATGGCTACGTTAAACATTCTTTTAGCTCTTTGAATTTGGCTGGAAATTTTGGGCAAATATGTGAGTTTCAAAGGCGTTCCGTATTGTTCAATGATATCCATCATTGGAATATCATGGAAAAAAAGATTACCCTCTTCTACTCTAAATTCGTCTTGCGGCCAGTCAAAAGACTGTTCAACTAAATCAACGTACTTGTTTTTCATTTTAAAAATGTAAGTTAGTTACTTTAACAAAAATTTGGTAATCCAAGTCACTCGGATTTAAAATACGGCGACAAATATATTTATAATTATAAATGATTGTTCAAGCTATGCCAATTATTGTAAGCATGTTATTCTCTAAAGGGCATTTCTCATCTTTTTTGTCTAAATTTGGAACCTAAAAGGTACCGTTAAGCATTTGAAGTACTTTAACTCACATATCACAAAGAAAATTAAGCTTTTAAGGAGCATAATGACTTCCGGTGCTATTGCATTGGCTGTCCTCTTTACGTATGCAGCATTGTTCTCTTCTTGCAGCATGACTAGGGTAATTCCGGAAAATCAAAGCCTTTTGAGAAGCAACACAATTGAGATTATTGATAACGGAACGGATAACGAGCATTTGAACAGCAAGGAAAAGATTACTGACCTCCAGAAATATATTAAACAAACTCCCAATACCTCTTTGTTTGGCTTCAATCCATTTATAAATATTTATAATTCAGGGGATGGCAGCGGAAAAGGATGGGACAAGTTAGCTAAGAAAATAGGGCAGGAACCAGTGATTTTTGACCCTGATTTAGTTGAAAGTTCAAAGACAAACATGGCTAACCATCTGCAATTCAAAGGTTATTACAACTATAAAATTGCCGATTCAGTAGAAACAAACAATAAAAAGACAAGAGTAATTTATTATGTGACTCCCGGAAAAAGATATTTGATTGACAGTATAGCATATACAATTAAAGATACGGCTCTTTATAGAATTATGCTTGCTGACTCTTCAAATAGCTATATTAAGAAAAGGGGCATACTTTCAGAAGATATTCTGGAAACAGAGTCTGCAAGAATGTCCCTGGTATACAGGAACAGTGGTTACTATGGATTCACAAAGAATTATTTCTTTTACATGGCTGACACTTTAAAGCATAATGGCCTGGCGCACGTAAATGTAACGGTAGAAGATTTCACAAGGAATGAGACCCCAAAAGAGGCAAAACCTCACAGAGTATTTACTTTTGATAATGTCTATGTAACGCCTACGCGTAATTTCCGGCGTAGGATGAGAATGCCAAAACTTATTGATTCTATTGATATTGCAAGCAAAGACAGCATTATCTCTGTAATACGCTCTCAAGTAGATACGTTCAAGTACAAACAGATATATGTGATTGGACGCAGTGCAAAAACCGGAAGCACTTTATTGTTGCGCAAGAAAGTGCTTAACAGAATAAACATGATTGTACCAGGCTCCAAATATAACGCTGACGCAGTCTCCGCTACATACCGCAGATATAGCGAGATGGGCCTTTTTTCCAGCGTAAACATAGGTTTAATGGAAACAGATTCATCCAAGGTAAAAACAGATATAAGGCTTATAGCTAATACATTACAAGGATACAAAGTTAATTTGCAGGGCTCTACAAATTCAAATGGACTGTTTGGAATTTCCCCTACATTTTCCTATTATCATAAAAATTTATTCAGAGGGGGTGAACTTTTCTCTGTAAGTTTTATGGGAGATTTTCAGTTTAAGCCACATAGCGATGTTCACTCAACTGAATTGGGCGTAAGCACTTCCCTTAGTGTTCCGAATTTTCTTTTAGCTCCCGACAGATGGTTTCAGAATGCAGTTGTTCCGCGCACAGAATTTATTTCCTCTTACAGCTATCAAAAGCGTCCCGAGTATACAAGAAACATATTGTCAGCAAGTTACGGATACACATGGAATGCATACGGCAATTGGTTTTTTAAGGCAAATCTGCTTCAGGCAAACATTGTTAAACTTTACAATCTAGATACGGCTTTCTATAAAAATCTGAATGACCCCTTCTTGCGCAATTCATACAAAGACCACTTTGATTTAGGAGTAGGAGGAAACGTTTACTTCACCACAGATGCATCCACAAATCCGACCCACAGTTTCTTCTATTTTAGATACTCCATTGATTTGAGCGGAAACCTGATAAGCCTGCTTGACAATAATTTTGCTACAGATGATGCGGGTGAGAAATTGATATGGAAATCTCCTTATTCACAATATTATAAGATGGAATTCTCATCTGTATACACTCTCAAGATAGGACAGAACAAAAACCACATGCTTGCAATGAGAGTGCTTGGCGGAGTTGGGCGCGGATACGGAAATTCTTCCGTTTTACCATTTGAAAAATTATTCTGGGGAGGCGGAGCTTATGATTTAAGGGGCTGGCAGCCAAGAACTTTAGGCCCCGGTTATGCGCAGTTGGATACTGCATGGAGAATTTCCAATCAGACCGGAGACATAAAACTGGAGGCAAATGTGGAGTACAGGTTTCCGGTATTTTGGATATTGCGCGGAGCTGTATTTACAGACGCAGGAAATATCTGGACATTTGACAGAGGTAAAGACGCTACAACAGGAAAACAAACAGATGAGGCCGGAATCTTCAGAGGCAAAGACTTTTACAGACATATCGCTTTAGATTGCGGAGTAGGATTGAGACTGGATTTGAGTTTTGCGCTGCTAAGATTAGACCTTGGTTTTAAAACATTTAACCCGGCCTCATCAGAATGGATAGGACCGGGCAAATGGTTCAAACATAATAACTTTGAATTCAGTTTTGGAATAGGCTATCCTTTCTAACAGCCTTGCCAAATTCTTTAATCTTATTTTTCAAACTTCAGATATCCAAAATATTCAGGTCTGTGATAATCGGGCTTAGGTGTACCAATTGGGTTCCATGTCAAATAATGAGCTTGCGGCATTGCATCTCCGCACTTATATACATTGCCCATTACTCTCTTGCCTTTCAAGGCTTTGACTCCATCCTCACATATTAGTTTGATGGGCAAAACAATTACCATAGTCCACTCATAAATCTCTTGCTTATCTGCGCTTACACAAACATCTCCGTCTTTAACTTTGTTCCCGGCTAAATCATTTTCCTTCTCTATCTCTCTAATGCCAAAAGCCTTATTTCCAAGAGTAGAAAATCTGCGTATAAGTTTTGTAACCTCCGGCTGAGCTTTATGTCTGTTCTTTCTCCCTTCTCCCATACCAAGCAAACCGTGTCCTATACAGTTCATTTCCAGATTAAAATAGAGAGAATCATTTGGGATGTCTGAGGGTTTAATGAAAAATTCCATGCAGTCATCGGTCCAAGGCTGCGAGTCTTCATCTTTATCAAATACAGCCTTTAACGCCTTCTCTTTAACATTGTATTGAATATAAATATCTGTATCAGTATACATTATTTTAAAGCTCGCGACAGGTTTGTAATCACCGTTTGCTTTTGGCCAATTTACCACATCAATTGCAGCGGATGTTACTTTTTCACTCTCAAACTTTTTGTTGATTTGCAAAAAAGTAGGGGACGCAACCGCAAATTTAACATGCTTCACCTTGTAGGTTTTACGTACAACTTCTTTATCGGCATTCAATGCTTTGTCCACAGTCTCATTTTTTTGTGTGTTCATATTAATCTGGTTATTAATAACATAAATGCCCCTTGCATTTATGTTTCCAAAAGAAAGCAGCGCCGCAAGGAGCATTAATGATTTTACTATTCTCTTCATAAAGAACCTTATTTATCTATCAAAAGAAAAATCTGTCGGGACTAAAATTTATATCTCACAAATAGTTCAATTGCCTGATATTCAGCCATGCCGAGTTTGTCAAATATTACGGCAGTGTTATGATTTCTCTCCTCTGCTCTCAGCCAGAATTCACGAGCATCTGAACCAGGGAACAAAGGATAATCTTTCTGAGACTGGTGGCGGTAGATTGCATCTCTCTTAATCTTAACCTCTTCCGGACTCAATGGAACAGCCATCTCCTCCTCTGCAACATCCCACTCTTGCCATGCGCCTCTGTACATCCACATACGGCAATCTTTAAACCAAGACTCTTTCTTAAGCTCATTGCAAGCGGCTATAACTGCCTGGAAACAAACTCTATGTGTGCCATGCGGATCTGACAAATCACCCGCTGCAAAAATTTGGTGAGGTTTTACTTTTTGAAGCAGAGCCTTTACAATATCGATATCTTTTCTGCTAAGCGGATTTTTCTTTACACCGCCTGTCTCATAGAAAGGCAATGCTAGGAAGTTGACATGACTCTCCGGAATTCCAAGATAACGGCAGGCAGAACGGGCTTCTCCGCGACGGATAACAGTCTTTATCTCTCTGACAATCATTGGATCAGCTTCTCCGGGATGCTTTTTTGCAAGAGCAGCCTTGATGTCTGTGAAAAGTTTTTTTGCTTTTTCATCAGAGAAGCCAAACAAGCCGGCGCTCTCTCTGATAAAGTCCAGATATCTTACAACGTCATGATCAAAGACGGCAATATTTCCGCTTGTTTCATAAGCCATATAAATATCATGTCCCTGTTCAGAAAGTCTGGCAAGAGTACCGCCCATTGAAATCACATCATCGTCAGGGTGAGGGCTAAATACGACAACTCTCTTTGGATAAGGTTTTGCACGCTCGGGACGTGTTGAGTCATCAGCATTTGGT
The DNA here is from genome assembly GCA_035403105.1 of Candidatus Egerieousia sp. GTDB lineage: Bacteria > Bacteroidota > Bacteroidia > Bacteroidales > UBA932 > Egerieousia. Next base: position 36,751 of record DAONEN010000014.1, read on the forward strand.
TTTCCACCGGGCCACCCGCTGATTGTATGCTGCAAATCATTGAAAACTTTAATGTTAATTTGACTGGCAGGCCCCATTGTAGTTACAAGGTTTGACATCAAGTTATCATTATAATCTCTATCTGTAAGTTTAAGAATTGGCTTGTTCAATTTTCTGCAAAGCCAGAACACTGCCTTTCTGATAAGATACGGAGTCCACTCAACTTTATCTGTAAGCCAAGGGGTATCAATTCTTGTCAGCTTGACAGATGCCGAATTATCAATAAAAACGTGTATATTCTTATGTTCCTGCAGATAAGAAGCGGGATTCATGCTGTCAACATCACCCTCGACAAGTGCTTTTACAGAGTTCCCGGAACCTTCTCCCCAAGCCAAAAAATAAATTTCTTTAGACTTAAGAATTGTTGCAATACCCATTGTTATAGCATAATAGGGAACATCCTCAACACCAAAGAAATCACTTGCTGCTGCAACTCTGGATGAGTAGTTAAGCGCAATTATTCTGGTTTCAGAGTTATATGCAGAAGCCGGTTCATTCATTCCCATATTGCTGGTAATCAAGATATCAATGCCTCCAGCTTTTACTATTTCATCCTCAAAACCTTTGCAATATTTCTGGACATCATCCATTTTATTGCTATTTATGTAATGAACATTCTTTGCAGGAATATCTATATCATCAATAAGGCACTCTTTAATAAACCTGTAATGACTCTGTAACTCATTGCGGTCCAATGGATAGAAATCATCCATATCAAAAACTTCAATGTTTTTGAAGCTCAACTTCTTTGCTTTCACAGCATTAATCATTTCTTCATAAACTGCAAGACACGCAGACGTAGAAGCAAGTGCAAGGACAAGATTCTCACCCTTCTTTGCTTTCTCTTTAGACTGTTTAATAACCTCATCTACAACAATCTTGGCTGCATTAGCCGCCTCATCGAAGATGGTTACCGGTAATTTTTCATACCTCTTTGAAAAACTCGACGTTAAAAACATTTTATATTGTGTTTAATAAATTTCTTTTTTCAGACAATTTTCTGTTTCCAAATAATTTGCCTTCTTTTACTTTAGTACATTCCTAATAGCAACAAGCTCTTTTATCAAAGGTTCCATTAAGCTTAGTGTAAGCATATTAGCACCGTCTGACTTAGCGTTTGACGGCTCCGGGTGAGTCTCCATGAATAAACCATCAGCTCCAACCGCAAGTCCCGCTTTTGCAAGATGCGGAATCAGCCAAGGCTCACCTCCGGTTACTCCGCTTATCTGATTAGGCTTCTGAAGAGAATGCGTAACATCCAGAACTACAGGAAACCCGAACTTTTGCATTTTTGGTATTCCTTTAAAATCTACAACCAAATCATCATACCCAAATGTTGTTCCTCTCTCCGTTAATATCACTTTATCATTTCCTGAATCTGTAACTTTTTTTGCTGCAAATTGCATAGACTCAGGAGATAAGAACTGTCCCTTTTTAATATTTACATATTTCCCCGTCTTTGCGGCAGCTTCAAGCAGTTCTGTCTGTCTGCACAAAAAAGCGGGAATTTGCAGCATATCCACATCATAGGAGGCTGCCAAGTCAGCCTCTGCAACACTGTGAATATCTGTAACTATCGCGATGCCCAACTCTTTTTTTATATTTTGAAGTATGGTAAGAGCTTCTTTATCACCAATTCCAGTAAATGATGAGATACTTGAACGATTGGCTTTTTTGTAAGACGCTTTAAATATGAAAGGCACCTGATATTTCTCTGTAATAGCTTTGAGCTC
>DAONEN010000015.1:0-37024 GCA_035403105.1 Candidatus Egerieousia sp.
GGGCCCCCGTCAATTCCTTTGAGTTTCAACCTTGCGGTCGTACTCCCCAGGTGGACAACTTAACGCTTTCGCTTCGCTACCGATCTGTATATCGCCGACAGCCAGTTGTCATCGTTTACTGTGCGGACTACCAGGGTATCTAATCCTGTTCGATCCCCGCACTTTCGTGCCTCAGTGTCAATCGGGGGTTCGTCAGCTGCTTTCGCAATCGGTGTTCTGTGTAATATCTATGCATTTCACCGCTACACTTCACATTCCGCCAACGGCACCCCTATTCAAGGCCGCCAGTTTCCATGGCACGATCCGCGTTGAGCACGGACTTTTCACCACGGACTTGACAGCCCACCTACGCACCCTTTAAACCCAATAAATCCGGATAACGCTTGCATCCTCCGTATTACCGCGGCTGCTGGCACGGAGTTAGCCGATGCTTATTCGTATGGTACACTCATCTAGCTACACGTAGCTATTATTGTTCCCATACAAAAGCGGTTTACAATCCATAGGACCTTCTTCCCGCACGCGGCATGGCTGGATCAGATTTCCATCCATTGTCCAATATTCCTCACTGCTGCCTCCCGTAGGAGTCTGGACCGTGTCTCAGTTCCAGTGTGGGGGATCTTCCTCTCAGAACCCCTAGACATCGTAGCCATGGTAAGCCGTTACCTTACCATCTAGCTAATGTCACGCGAGCCAATCCGTATCCACCAAAGCTTTAAATTAAAAAAGATGCCTCCTTTAATTGCTATGGGGTATTAGACCAAGTTTCCCTGGATTATCCCCCTGATACGGGCATGTTGCTCACGCGTTACGCACCCTTGCGCCGGTCGCCACCAAGTATTGCTACCCGTGCTGCCCCTCGACTTGCATGTGTTAAGCCTGCCGCTAGCGTTCATCCTGAGCCAGGATCAAACTCTTCATTGTATATGTTATTATTTTTCTAAGTTGATTCCGTAGCTCTTCCTTATTTCTAAGAAATTTGACGCTCGAAAAATAAGTAGATCTCGTCAAAGATTCTACTCACCAAACTATTTAAAGTTTGCTGCTTGTTTCTATGTTTCAACGAACTTTCCGCTACGCTATTTCTGAAGCGGGCTGCAAAGGTAATCATCTTTTCTTTACGCGCAAATTTTTTTACATTTTTTTTCTCAAGTTAAGATTTGATAAGATTTAGTGTAACGCATATATAAGAAATAAAAAAATTAATACCTTTGCGCCGGATGAAAAATACTGAAAAAAAATTACAATCTAACACTCTAGTCAGACGCGTCCGATCCTGAATGCCCTCGCAGCCTCTTTAAAACAGTGGGGCGCAGACTGGCATTATTCTATTTCTGAAAGTTTAACTTTCAGCTCAATCATTTAAAAATTAAAGTTTTAAATCATCCCATATAGGGAATATATTGTATCATAACTTATAGTCTGTAATTAAAAACGAAAGATGAAAATTAACATCTATGTTGCTAACGAGAGCCATCAGAAATATGCAGAAGAGATTGTAAATCTGATGTACATTTCCGCCCAGGAACGCGGAACCGGAATAGCAAAAAGATCTCCTGAATACGTGAAGGAGAAAATGAGAGACGGCAAGGCCGTTATTGCCTTGGCTGAAGACGGAACCTTTGCAGGTTTCTCATACATAGAGACTTGGAGCCATACAAAGTTTGTAGCAAACTCCGGTCTTATTGTATCGCACCAGTTTAGAAAAACAGGTCTTGCAAAAAGAATTAAGGATAAGATTTTTGAACTCTCAAGGACAAGGTACCCGTTTGCAAAAATTTTTAGTATCACTACCGGACTGGCTGTGATGAAGATAAATACGGAAATGGGGTATCATCCGGTTCCGTTCTCAGAACTTACAGATGATAAGGAATTCTGGATGGGCTGTCAAGGATGCAGAAATTTTGATATCCTGCAGCGCAACAATTTTAAAATGTGTTTGTGCACTGCTCTCCTTTATGACCCGTCAAAAGAAGTAAAAAAAGAGAAAACATCTGGAGGTCTTATATCATTGGTTACCAGTGGAGTAAAACATCCTTTGAAAACAATTGGAAAAACAATAAAACATCTTAAAGTGATGTAATAAACTATCGTGATAAACAGTATATCAAACAAATAAAATATAATCCCGATAGATTAATTTAGAATTATTAACCATACATAAATTTAAAGAAATGAGTAAAAAAGTTGTTTTAGCATTTAGCGGAGGTTTGGATACTTCCTTTTGCGTCCCCTATTTAAAAGAGCAAGGGTATGAAGTTCACACGGTAATGGTAAACACCGGAGGTTTTGACAGCAAGGAAGTTGCAAGGATTGAAAAAAGAGCAAAAGATTTGGGAGCAGCAAGTCATACCACCGTTGATGCTGTTGACACATACTATAAAAAAGGCATTAAGTATCTGATTTTTGGCAATGTACTGAAAAATGACACCTACCCTCTAAGCGTCAGCTCAGAGAGAATTTTTCAAGCGCTTGAAGTTCTTAAAATAGTAAAAACGCTTAAGGCAGAATATGTTGCACACGGCAGCACCGGCGCCGGCAATGATCAGGTAAGGTTTGACGTTGTTTTTAATGTTCTTGCACCTAACGTAAAAATCATCGCCCCAATAAGAGAGCACTCGTTTCAAAGAAAATATGAGATTGACTACCTTGTAAAACATGGTTTTGATTTCTCATGGTCAAAGAGCAAATACTCTATTAATCAGGGTATTTGGGGCAGCAGCATAGGAGGAGTGGAGACACTTTCATCAGACGGTTATCTTCCGGAAGAAGCATATCTTCATCATGCCACCAAGCAAGGCACAGAGAAACTTTCCATTGAATTTAAGACGGGAGAGATTGTTGGAGTTAATGGAAAGAAGATGGACTCCGTTAGTGCTATAAGAGAAGTTGCAAAATATGCAAATGCTTATGGTATAGGGCGTGACATTCATATTGGTGATACCATTATTGGTATAAAAGGAAGAGTGGGATTTGAAGCCGCCGCACCTCTTGTAATCATCAAGGCGCATCACCTTTTGGAAAAACACGTACTTGTGAAAGGTCAGCTAAATTGGAAAGATCATATTTCCATTTATTATGGGCAACTCATGCATGAGGCTCAGTATCTGGACCCTACGGCAAGAGATATGGAGGCTTTTCTGGAGAGCACACAAAAGAATGTTACTGGCACGGTTGAAGTTTTGTTGAGACCATACTGTTTCTTTGTACTTGGCTGCAAGAGCAAATATGATTTAATGAATTCTAATTTTGGCGCATACGGAGAACTTAATAAATCCTATACAGGAGAAGATGTTGTAGGCTTTACAAAGGTCATGTCCAATCCTCTTAAGATTTACTACAGCCTGCATAATGAAAAATAAAATGATAAAAGCTGCAATAGCAGGAGGAACTGGATATACCGCAGGTGAGACAATAAGGATATTGTTATATCATCCTGATGTAAAGATTGTTTCTGTCTTAAGCACGACAAGCGTCGGCGAGACTGTGACCTCCGTTCACAGAGATCTGCTTGGAGAAACGGATATAAAATTCACAGACAAATTGAATGACCCGGATGTGCTGTTTCTCTGTCTTGGTCATGGACTATCTAGAGAATTCATTGATAATCATAATATTCCCGACAGCTGTAAAATTATTGACTTGGGCAACGATTTTAGAATTGACTCATACTATAAAGAGAGAGATTTTGTCTATGGACTGACAGACCAGAACAGAGATTTGATTAAAAAAGCAAATAATATTGCTAATCCGGGCTGTTTTGCAACTGCTATTCAAAACGCAATAATACCTATTGCAAATGCAGGATTGCTTTGCGGAGAAGTCCATGCAACAGGAATAACCGGCTCTACCGGAGCTGGTAAAAAGCCATCAACTACAAGCCATTTCAGCTGGAGAGATAACAATATTTCCATCTATAAGTTGTTTGCCCACCAACACTTGGAAGAGATAAAAAATAATCTCCAACATATTCTTGAGCTAAATAATCCGCTGGGACATGAAGGCTGCGTACCGCAAATTAATTTTGTTCCGATGAGAGGAGATTTTACGCGCGGAATTTTTGCAAGCGTTTATACAAAATGGAAGAGCTCAGACCAGAAACTTAAAGAGGCTGTACAACTATACAAAGATTTTTACAAAGACTCTCCTTTTACGTTTGTAAGCGATGATGACATTTCTCTCAAAGATGTGGTGAATACAAACAAAGCGCTGATTCATGTTGAACTTCACAATGGATATATCCACGTTGCTTCTGTTATAGATAATCTTGTGAAAGGCGCTGCAGGACAAGCTGTTGAAAACATGAATCTGATGTTTGGACTGCCGGAAACAGAGGGTTTGAAATTTAAGCCAAGCGCATTTTAAGTTAATAAAGAGGTGATTATGGCACTAAGCGAAATAATTGAAATAATAATGACATTTGAAAAATAATTGTGATAATAAAATAGGATTGTGACGTTTGCGGAAATAACCTTAACAAAACTAAAAAATTGAAAGAGATGGTAAAAAATAAAATTGAAAAAATAGTTACGGCAAGTGATGTTGGAAATTTGGAAAATGCATTGAAAAAGGCAATGCGCATGAAAAAGCATCCTTTTGATTTTAAGATACTTGGAGAGGATAAAACAATGCTTCTTGTTTTCTTCAACTCTAGCCTTAGGACAAGATTGAGCACTCAGAAAGCGGCGCTCAATCTTGGAATGAATGTAATGGTACTGGATATTAACCAGGGCGCATGGAAATTGGAGACAGAAAGAGGAGTTGTGATGGATGGGGACAAAAGCGAGCACATTCTGGAGGCGATACCCGTAATGGGCTCATATTGTGATATCATTGGGGTCCGCTCTTTTGCCGGTTTGCAAAACAAAGAGGATGACTATTCAGAGAAAATTCTTAATCAGTTTATTAAATACAGCGGACGTCCAGTGATTAGCATGGAATCTGCAACCCGCCATCCGATGCAAGCTTTTGCAGATTTAATTACAATCAATGAGTATAAGAAAACTGAACGTCCAAAAATTGTAATGAGCTGGGCCCCGCATCCTAAAGCGCTTCCACAAGCAGTACCTAATTCTTTTGCTGAATGGATTCTTGCCGCGGGATATGAATTGGTAATTACGCAACCTCGTGGTTATGAATTAGATCCCGCAATAACAAAAGGCGCTAAAATAGAATATGACCAGGAGAAAGCTTTCAAAGGGGCAGATTTTATTTACGGGAAAAATTGGTCTGCATATCAAGAGCCGAATTATGGAAAAGTTATTTGCACAGACAGAGATTGGACTATAGATTCCAGAAAAATGGCTCTGACAAACAACGCATATTTTATGCACTGTCTTCCGGTAAGAAGGAACATGATTGTAACGGATGACGTTATTGAGAGTAAAAAATCTCTTGTAATTCCTGAGGCTGCAAATAGAGTTGTATCAGCTCAAGTCACTATATGTCAGATACTTGAGCAATTAGTTTAACATAATCATATTAAATAGCAAAAGGCAGCAGATAGACTGTCGGGATAAAAATGGAATGCTTGAAAGTAATAAAGATTGGCGGCAACGTAATAGACAAACCGGAAACGCTTGAAAAATTTTTGGATAATTTTTGTTGCATTGCAGGGCCAAAAATTCTGGTTCACGGCGGAGGCGCAGTTGCAACAGAACTGGCAAAAAAGCTGAACATAGAAGTTAAGATTGTAGAGGGCAGAAGAATCACAGACGGTTCCATGCTTAAGTTAGTAACAATGGTATATGCAGGCTTGATTAACAAGCAATTAGTAGCATCCTTGCAAAAGCGCGGATGTGATGCAATTGGTCTCTCCGGGGCGGACGGAAATACAGTTCCTGCATGCAAGCGCAAAGATGAGAAAATTGACTGGGGATTTGTTGGAGATGTAAAATCTCCTGATATAAATACCAGGCTGATAGACGATTTCATCAGAGGCAACATGATTCCGGTATTTTGCGCAATTACTCATGATTGCAATGGATCCCTTCTAAACACAAATGCCGATACGATGGCAAGAGAAATTGCAGCCGCAATGTCATCCATGTATAATATTGAACTAATCTACTGCTTTGAAAAACAAGGAGTTCTTCTGAACCCCGATGATGATAACAGTGTAATTCCGCTTATCACAAAAGAGAGTTTCTCCAAGATGAAAGAGAGCGGACAGGTATCCGGAGGCATGATACCAAAACTTGATAACGCTTTTAAGGCTCTGGAAAATGGAGTTAAAAAAGTTGTCATAAAACATGCAGATAATTTACTGGAAGGAAAGGAAACTGATATAATTTTAAAAGATTTTGATGAATAACACACTGGAAATAAAAGAATTATCAGACAAAGCGATTTGCCTGCTAAAGGAAATTATCAAAATTCCTGCATGTTCTTTTGAGGAGGAAAAGAAGAGCAATTATATTTTTAAATACATTTTAGGAGAAGCAGAAGCAATTAACAAAAATGCAAGTGTGGTGACCGTAAAACATATTGACAACAACATCATTGCATACAGAAATGATTTTTCCAAAGATAAAAAGACACTCATGCTATCTGCTCATATAGATACAGTTAAAGCGGCCGATAGTTATACTGTTGACCCTTATGGCGCAAATGAGATGGGAGATAAAATAATTGGACTTGGAAGCAATGATGACGGAGCAGGGCTGGTTTCTCTTACCGAAACTTTTTTCTATTTCTGCCGTCACAACGCAAATGTGAATATTTTGCTTGCACTTTCTACAGAAGAGGAGCGCAGCGGAAAAGGCGGCATGACGGCTATTATCAAAGAGTTACACAAAGTTGCAAACAAAAATATAAAACCAGATTTTGCAATTGTGGGAGAGCCGACTCAAATGAATCCCGCAATAGCAGAGAGAGGCCTGCTGGTTCTGGACGGAGTTGCAACAGGCAAAAGCGGACATGCTGCAAGAAATGAGGGCATCAATGCTCTCTACATTGCAGCAGATGATATTCAAGCGCTGCGCAACTATAAATTCAAGAGAAATTCCAAGTTAATGGGAGATGTAAAACTAACTGTCACACAGATAAATGCAGGTACAGCGCATAATGTAGTTCCCGACAGTTGCACATTTGTGGTTGACATCCGCCCTACTGAAAAATATGAGAATGAAGAGATATGGAAAATGCTGCAAAAAAATGTAAAGAGCAAGCTTACTCCGCGCAGCCTTGAGCACAAAGTCTCATCAACTCCAGCAAATCACCCATTGCTTAAATGCATTAAAAGACAAGGACTTAAACCATTTATTTCCCCTACTTCCTCAGACTGGACAAGGATGGACATACCTGCAATAAAAATGGGTCCCGGAGATTCTGCAAGAAGTCACAGGGCCGATGAATTCATATTCAAGAGAGAAATTAAAGAGGGAATTAAAAAATACATAGATTTTATAAACTCACTGTAAAATGACAACACTTTGGAACAAAGGCATTAACGCAACAAAAACCGTGGAAGATTTCACAACAGGCAAAGACAGAGAACTGGACTTGCGTCTTGCAAAATATGACGTTATCGGTTCTAAAGCGCACATAAAAATGCTGCAAAAAATCGGACTGCTAAAATCAGAAGAGGAGAAAAAACTTCAGCAAGGACTGGATGAAATTTTGAGTGAAATATCTTGCGGAAAATTCAAACTGGCAAATGATGTAGAAGACATACATTCGCAAGTGGAGTTGCTTCTTACTAAGAGGTTTGGAACCATCGGGAAGAAAATACATTCCGGACGTTCCCGCAATGACCAGGTGCTTGTAGACCTTAAACTTTTCTTTAAAGAGGAGTGCGAGATTGTCAGAGATGAAGTACTGGAACTATTTAACACTTTACAAAAGCTGAGTGAAAAATACAAAGATGTAATACTGCCGGGATACACTCATTTTCAGATTGCTATGCCATCATCGTTTGGCCTTTGGTTTGGAGCATACGCAGAAACCCTTGCAGACGACATGCTTATGTTAAGGGCGGCTCATTCAATAGCTGATCAAAATCCTCTTGGAAGTGCGGCAGGATATGGAAGTTCTTTCCCTCTGGACAGGGAAATGACCACAAAACTGCTTTGTTTTAAAACCCTGAGTTATAATTCCATAGCGGCACAACTCGGAAGAGGTAAAACAGAAAAGGCATTAGCCTCAGCGATAGGTCAGATTGCAGGAACAATAAATAAACTTGCAGAGGATTGCTGCATCTACATGTGTCCAAATTTTGGGTTCATAAAATTTCCAGATGAGCTGACTACGGGCAGCAGCATAATGCCGCACAAAAAAAATCCGGATGTATGGGAAATAATGCGCGGCAATTGCAACATAATACAAGCTGCTCAAAATGAAGTCAGTATGATGACCACAAATCTCCCTCACGGATACCACAGAGATTACCAGCTGTTAAAAGAAGTTATATTTCCTGCCTTAGAAAAAATGCATGCATCACTTAAGATGGCAAAATACATGCTTGAGAATATCTCTGTAAATGAGGATATTCTAAAAGATCCCAAATATGAGGTAATGTTCACTGTAGAAGAAGTTAATCAACTTGCAGCTGCCGGAACCCCATTCCGCGATGCATATAAAACTGTCGGGATAAAAGTGAATAAAGGCAATTATAAATTTGACGGCAAAAGAGATAATAAAGGCCGCATTACAGTAAGTTCACTAAAACACACGCACTCCGGAAGTATTGGAAATCTGTGCAATCTAGAGATAAAAAAGAAAATGCAGCAAGCTTTGTTTTAGCCGCTGCATTACTCCAAAATCTACTCTTTTTGCAAAAATCAATCTGCAAAAATCTTTACTCGTCATCTATCATCTGACCGTTTGCATTGTACCATTCAGATTGCAAGAGGGTGAAGTCATTATCCGCCTGTAATTTTACAGTACAGAAATATTTTTTGCACCAGTCTTTTACAATGCTATGGAACAAACCCTTACGCTTAGAAAGGTACGCCTCCATGATTGGATTAACTTTAAGAATAAAAGATTTAATTTTTCTCTCTTTAACGTAATAAGCCAATTGTCTCTCCAGAGCTTCATCAGCCAAAATGCTTGGCGCAATTTCTCCGGTTCCGTGACACATTGGACACTTCTCGTTAACGCTAATTTCTGTTGCCGGTCTTACCCTCTGTCTTGTGATTTGCATTAGGCCAAACTTAGTCAGAGGCAAGACATTATGTTTAGCTCTGTCACTCTGCATTAAGTCTTGCATATGCTTGAACAGCTTCATCTTGTTCTCATTGTCCTCCATATCTATAAAGTCAATGATGACGATACCGCCCAAATCCCTAAGCCTCATTTGCCTTGCAATCTCATCTGCTGCATGCATATTGACCTCAAAGGTATTCTCTTCTTGATCAATGCCTTTCTTAGCTCTGATACCGCTATTAACATCCACAACATTCAAGGCCTCAGTGTGTTCTATAACAAGATATGCACCTTGCTTAATAGGGACAACTTTGCCAAATGCACCCTTTATTTGTCTTGAGACATCAAAGACATCCAGGATTGGCTCTTCACCCTTATATAGCCTTACAATTTTATCCTGCTGCGGAGCAATTGTATCTACATAAGAGCGAACCTCATTGTAAACGGTTTCATCATTAACCTCAACACTTGAGAATGAGTCATTTAAAAGGTCTCTTAATATTGTGGTAGTCTTGCTGTTTTCTGAAAAAAGCAGTTTAGGAGGCTTAGCTCCCAATAGTTTTTTACAGCCGCTCTCCCATTTCTGAATTAAGGCATGAAGCTCTGCGTCAAGAATAGCAGCCTTCTTTCCCTCAGCTGCAGTTCTAATAATGACACCGTAATTCTTTGGCAATATGCTCTGAACCAGACGCTCCAGGCGTCTTTTCTCTTCCTTGGAATAAATTTTTTGGGATATGCTAACTTTTTGTGCAAAAGGAAGCAATACAATATTTCTTCCGGCAATTGAAATTTCCGCCGTCAGTCTGGAGCCCTTTGTAGAAATTGGCTCTTTAACTATCTGAACAATAACAGATTGTCCCGGCGTTAATACATCTTCTATTTTACCCTCCTTCTCCAGGATAGGCCCAATTCTGACACTAGAGTAAAGGGATTTCAAATCCCTGTTGGGATTAACCTGCTTAGCAAAGTAATCAAAGGCTTTAAAGTTCAATCCAAGATCCAGATAGTGAATAAAAGCATCCTTATTGTCGCCTATGTCTACAAAGGCGGCATTAAGAGCCGGCATCACCTTTTTAACTCTTCCCAGATAGACATCCCCTACCTGATAAGAAGAGCCGTTATTCTGCTCTTTATTAAGCTCTATAAGCCGATGATCCTCCAGCAGAGCAATGGTTATCTCCGCGGGGCTAACATCTATGATTAAATCCTTCTCCATACCAAAAAAATAATCTAAAGCAGAGCGAATCTGCTTTAGATTAACTTCTATCTACAGACACATAAGATACCCGCTACTTACGCTTCTTATGTCTGTTCTTGCGCAGACGCTTCTTGCGTTTGTGAGTGGCCATCTTATGCCCCTTTCTTTTCTTTCCGCTTGGCATAATTACTTTCTTCCGCCTTTAACCTTGCTCATGAATACCTTAGCAGGCTTGAAAGCAGGGATGTTGTGAGCAGGGATGATTAATGTTGTGTTCTTAGAAATGTTTCTAGCAGTCTTCTTTGCTCTCTTCTTAATAACGAAAGAGCCAAAACCACGTAGATAAACGTTCTTTCCTTTAGCTAGGGAATCTTTAACGCTCCCCATGAATTCTTGAATTACACGTTGTACGGCAACCTTCTCCATTCCGGTTTCCTTAGCAACTTCATTAATGATATCAGCTTTTGTCATAATTGATAAAAATTAATTGATTAGTTAAAATTTTTGTGGCACAAAAGTAGTCTAATTTTCTTGATTAACAAAACAATAAGCCGATATTTTTCTCTTTTTTTAAACATTTTTTCAACATTCCGGATTTATGGCTACCTTTGATTGTGAGAATTTTACGGGTGAAGAGAGTCTTTTTTTTGGCGCTGTTTATGTGTTTTTCGGCCGCCATAACAGCCCAAAATATCTATATTTCAGATATTTATATAAGCGGCAACAGCATTACAAGAGACAAAATTATCCTAAGGGAATTGCCTTTTAGCAGGGGTATGACCATTAGCGAGCCGGATCTTGAGGATGCAATAGAAAAAGCAAGGCAAAATTTGATGAACATCTCTCTATTTAACTATGTTACTATAACATACCAACCATCCGGCTCCTCATTTATTACTGCTCCCGACAGTTTATCATCGGCAAGAGATTCCTCAGAAACTGCAAATTTTGGCTCGCAGCCTGCAGCGGACAAAATGGACCACAATACCCCCAATGGCACAACCCCTTATATGATAATAATTTCCGTTGAAGAGAGGTGGTATTTGTGGCCTCTTTTTGATGTGAAATTAGAGGATAGAAATTTAAGTTCTTGGGTTAAAAAAATGGACGCAAAAAATATCACTTATGACGTTGGCGGCAAAATAGACAATGTTTGGGGTCTAGGGCACAAATTTGCGGTTCAGGGCTCATTTGGATACGAGCAAGGAGTAACCGCATATTACAGTAACCTGGCACTTAACAAAGCAAGAACTTCTTATATTAACTTATTTGCTTATGCGCTATTTAACAAGAACGTTGATTATATAACAGAGGGAGACAAGCAGCAAAAACTAAAGAGCAATAACCTCCTTAAAAAGACAGAGGGCATTAAGGTAACTTACATGTATCGTCCGTATATCAGAACTAGGCACATGCTCTCTTTGGAATATTGTTTTGCCTATGTAAAGGACTCTGTATTGATAGCTAACCCGGAATACTGGGGTGTAAACAGCAGGTTTAGCAGGAAGTTTATTTTAACATATTCATATAGTCTGGACCAGAGAAATTATATATACTATCCAACAAGCGGCTATTACATAGGCGGTTCCGCACAACTTGCAGAGAGCAATAATTTTGAATTTGTTTACTGGAATACAAGCATTGACATACAATATTATAGACAGCTTGGAGAGAGATGGTTCTGGGGTTCAACCCTAGACATTTCCGCATCTATGAAAAACCATGCATCTTACATGTATGACCAGGCAATTGGCTATCAAACAGCAAGTCTTACAGGATATGATTTGTATGTCATTGACGGTCAGCACTATTTCAGTTATAATAACGCAATTAGGTTTTGCATTCTGCCAAAAAAAGTTGTCCAATTTCACATTCTCAAAAAATGGAATAAAGTAAACAAGCCCCATTTTACAATTTACGGAACATTAAAGTTTGATACAGGCTACGTATGGCAGGATCATCATAGAGAAAAGAATTCATTATCAAACAGTTTCCTGTTTGGCTCAGGAATAGGAGTTGATGTGCTCACATACTACGATATCGTTTTTAACTTTGGCTATGCAATCAACAAGAAGGGTACAGGCGGTTTTACATTCGGATTCAAGGCTCCCATTTATTAGATTCAATTCTTAGAACCAAAAATTATCCTGTAAAAATAATGTTAATACCTCTTGCATTTATGGCACAGAGATTGACTTTCTGTGTGTAAAATATCAAAAACAGAGGCATTTCCGCAACTACAGCGGACAAAGCCTTGCTGTTTATGACAATTTGACATAAAAAATTTAGATTAGAAAGAAAGGAGACAAAAAGATGAAATTTGACGAATCACTACTCAATCAGCTGGAGAGCGGAGATGTTAACATACTTCCTGTAATGAGCATAGACGGCAGTTCAAAGTTGAATCAGTTAGAGTTGCCCAATACATTGCCGATTTTGGCACTGCGTGATGCAGTGCTTTTTCCCGGGACAGTCCTTCCAATCACAGTAGGAAGAGACAAGTCCATGAAACTTGTGCGCGCTTTATACAAAACCACTAAGATTATTGGCACTGTTACTCAGATAGATATAAAGAAAGAAGACCCTGCGCAAATAGATTTGTACGAAATCGGCACATCCGCAAAAATACTTAAGCTGATAGAAATGCCTGACGGTGATGTAACGGCTGTCTTGCAAGGCATTAAAAGGTTCAAACTTAATAAGATAATCGCGACAGACCCATATCTTCTTGGAACTGTCGAGAACTTAACAGATACTTTTGCGGATATCAAAGTTGATAAAGACGCAGAGGCCCTTTCTGACTCTATTAAGGAATCTGCACTGTACATCTTAAAGATGAGTCCGCACCTTCCCCAGGAGGCGGAGTTTGCAATTAAAAATATTGAATCATTTGAGTTTTTAACAAACTTTATTTCTGTTAGCCTAGAGGACCAGACAATAATTGACAAGATGGGCTTGCTTGCAGAAGGAGATGTAAAACAAAGAGCATATAAACTTCTTGCATTACTGAACAAGCAGATTGAAATTCTAAAAATCAGGAATGACATTCAGCAAAAAGTTAAGACAGAAATTGACCAGCAGCAAAGGGAGTATTATCTTAATAATCAGCTGAAAACCATTCAGGAAGAGTTAGGCATGGATAACAATAACAAGGACCTGAATGATTTGAGAAAAAAGGCAGCCGATAAAAAGTGGCCGGATTACGCAAAGAAGGAGTTTGAAAAGAGTGCAGCAAGATTGGAGAAGGTAAATCCAAGCTCTCCGGATTATAATGTTGAACTGAATTACCTTGAATTTTTGGTTAGTCTTCCGTGGAATGAAACCACTCAGGATAACTTGGATTTAAAGCATGCCCAAAAAGTTCTGGATGATGATCATTACGGTCTGGACAAAGTCAAGGAGAGAATCATGGAATTCCTTGCTGTTCTCAAACTTAGAGGAAATATGAAGTCCCCTATCATTTGTCTTTACGGCCCTCCGGGGACAGGTAAAACATCTCTTGGAAAATCTATTGCAAAAGCGCTTGGAAGAAAATATCAGAGAATTTCTCTTGGTGGTTTGCATGATGAGTCAGAAATCAGAGGACACCGCAAAACTTATATTGGAGCAATGCCGGGAAGAATTATGCAGGCTATCAACAGATCCGGTTCATCTAACCCTGTAATTGTTCTGGATGAAATTGACAAAGTGAGCAGCGATTATCACGGGGACCCCGCTTCAGCCTTACTGGAAGTTCTTGATCCTGAGCAGAATGTAACGTTCCATGATAATTATCTGGATATAGATTATGACCTGTCGAGAGTATTATTTATTACCACGGCAAATAACATCGGCACTATTCATTCTGCGCTAAAAGACAGAATGGAAATGATACAGCTTTCCGGTTATCTTGCAGAGGAAAAGTATCATATTGCAAAAGACTATTTGGTGCCAAAACAAATTGAGGCCCACGGTCTTAAAGATGAACAGCTGAAATTTGGAGACGGCGCCATTGAGGAGATAATTGATGAGTACACAAGGGAGAGCGGAGTCAGACAGCTGGATAAGCAAATAGCAAAAGTTGCAAGACACAATGCAATGAAAATAGCTATGGATGAGAAGCCGACGGACCCGATAGTAGTTAAGGATGTGAAAGAAATTCTTGGACTTCCCTCAAATATGCATGACTTGCAAAAGGGGAATGAAGCGCCGGGAGTTGTTACGGGACTTGCATGGACAGAGATGGGCGGAGAAATTTTGTTTGTTGAGTGCAGCAAGAGCGATGGCAAGGGAATGCTCACAACCACAGGCAATTTGGGAGATGTAATGAAGGAGTCTGCAACTATTGCTTATCAATATTTGAAGGCCCATCCGCAACTTCTTGGAATGAAAATAACGGACATTAAAAAGAAGGATTTGCACATCCACGTTCCTGAGGGAGCTATACCAAAAGACGGGCCTTCCGCAGGTATCACAATGGTGAGTGCAATGGCCTCTGCACTAATGGGTAAAAAGGTGAAAAGCGGGATCGCAATGACGGGAGAGATGACGTTAAGAGGGAGGGTTTTGCCTGTGGGCGGAATAAAAGAAAAAATTCTTGCAGCAAAGCGGGCAGGCATTAGCACAATCGTATTAAGCGTTGAAAATGAAAGAGATATAAAGGAGATAAAACCAATCTACATAAAAGGATTAAAATTCCATTACGTTAAGACAATGGATGAAGTTCTTAAATTTATATTCTGATAATCCTGCAATTGGTGTATTTTTGCATCAATAATTGTTAATTAAAATGGATGTAAGAATTCAACAAGAATGGAAAGAAGTTCTGGAAGAGGAATTTAGGAAGGATTATTTTAAAAATCTTGTTGAATATTTGCATAAAGAAAAAAAGAGCGGGCAGATGATTTATCCCCCCGGCTCTCTTATTTTTAATGCATTTAACCTCACTCCGTTCAACAAGGTCAAAGTTGTAATTTTAGGGCAGGACCCCTATCATAATCCTGGTCAGGCTCATGGCTTGAGTTTCTCTGTGCCTGAGGGAGTTATAGCGCCACCGTCTTTAAAAAACATATATAAGGAGATTGAATCTGACCTTGGAATTTCTTTGCAGGGAAAGAGCGGAAATCTCGAGGGCTGGGCAAGACAAGGAGTCTTTATGCTTAATGCTATCCTGACAGTACGCGCGGGCAGCGCCGCAAGTCACAGCAGAATCGGATGGGAAAAATTTACAGATGCGGTCATTCAAACTTTATCAGATAAGAAAAACGGAATAATTTTTATGTTGTGGGGAAATTTTGCTCGCAGCAAGAAAGCTCTGATAGACAGCACAAAACACACGGTACTTGAGGCGGCGCATCCCTCTCCTCTTGCAGGCGGAGCATTCTTTGGATGCAAGCATTTTTCCAAGTGCAATCAAGTTTTAACATCTGAAGGATTATCTCCAATTGACTGGAGCAAATAATACTTAATTTTTTCTGAACAATTAGTGTATGTTTGCACTTGAATTTGCATTTGCCTAACTTTACAATAAATTTACATTTGTTTATGAAGGAACGTAGAGCAATTTTTCCCGGTTCGTTTGACCCGTTAACTCTGGGACACATGGATGTCTTGGATTCTGCATTAAAACTATTTGACCATGTGACAATTGCTGTGGGATACAATAGCACAAAAGAGGCGGCAGGTTTTTTTCCTGTAGCCACAAGAGTTAAAATTATTAAAGACGCCATTGAATGTTACGGAGACTGTGTAAGTCTTTGTACTTATAAGGAGCTGACAATCAATCTCTGCAATAGACTTAACGTTCACTATATTGTAAGGGGCTTAAGAACCACCACGGATTTTGAATTTGAAGGAGTTGTTGCTCAGGCTAATAGAGTTTTAGACCCAAAGGTCACAACGGTTTATGTTCCTGCAAGCCATGAGTTTTCTTTTATATCCTCAACTGTTGTAAGAGATATTCTAATCCACCGCGGAGATGCCTCCAAATTTCTTCCAAAAGGCGTTGACATTGAGAAGTATCTTAAGGAGAGACATAAAATTAAGCATCCTAAAAAGTAACTTCGCCGTGTCTTTGTCAAAACAGCGGGGCTTAATTTTTGGAGCATAACAAAAATATGCAAAAGAATATTTTAACAGCAGCAAGTTTTTTATTTGCTGCAGCTTTGCTGACAGCATCTTTTTCTGCTGCACAGACCAAATCTAAAACAAAGACCAATTCTGCAGCGGAACAGTCTGCTGAAATAACATCAAGACCATCAGGTAAATACAAAATTACTGTTTTTCTTCCCGATAGTTTGCTTACTCACAAAGTTGTCCGCGGGGAGAAATTTTATTTGCGCAAACAAACTTGGAGCAATGCTTCTTCTATAATAATTGACTCTGCTTTTGTCTCTAATAACAACTCTATAGTTTTCATTGGGGAAAATTACAATCTGTCGGGAGGAAAAGAGAACTCTTTCACAGCAGGATGCTATGATATATGGAGAAGCAAAGGAGAGAAAGTGTGTAGTATTTTCTACTCCTCTGAAGAGGGAGGAAAATTTACTGAAACATATAGAGTTCAGAGAAAAAAAAATCCTTGGTTACAAGATGTTATGGTTGTCAAGGGAGGTTCAGAAAACAACATTTATCTTAAGCTGCAAAACTATTCCAATCTTATGCTGATGCTTAGCTCAAACAATTCTGCAAAAGGGGATGCGGCAGACAAAGAGATTAAAAAAATTGGCACTGATTCTTTAAATCATGTAATTCCAAACCTGAAGTTTCTCTCCAACAAAGAGTGTCCAAATTCTCTGGTGAATATTTTGCTTTCATACGGGATAGGAAAGCTCCCGGAAAATTTTGACGGAACAGGTCCGCTTCCTTTTGCAGATGACAGAATGATTTATACAAATTATGGTGAACGTATACTTAAAAATTATCTTTACGCTCTACAATATAATTCCAGAGACACAATTTGCGTCAGGTTAGATAAATTACTGAATAACAGATATCTTACATCTGACAAATTAAAAGCTGCAATTGCTCTTTCCTGTTTTGATGTCTTTAAGAATGCAGATGTAATGGGAGCAGAAAGCGGAGCAATTCACATTGGTCAGAAATATATTCTAAATAAAATAATTTCAGTTCCCGACAGTACCTTTTTTGAGGTACATTACTACACAAAATTGAATGAAAATACTCAGCTTGGAATGAAAGCTCCCGCCCTTGAGTTAAAAGACACGTCCGGAGTTGCTAAAAACATTAACGGCACTGTTGGAGAATATACAATAATGTACTTCTATTCCGATGATTGCGCATACTGCAAAATTGAGACTCCAAAGCTTGTAAACTTTATTAATACCTATGCAGACACACCGCTCAATATATATGCGGTTTACACAGGAACTGATATGACGGCATGGAAAAAATATATATTAAATTTTTCATCCGTTAATCCATTCGCAAATTGGATCCACGTTGCGGATTTGGCGAGAGAAAGCAATTTTCCGCTTGTTTACGGCGTTATTTCCACTCCGACCATGTATTTGCTCAACAGAGAAGGAAAAGTCATTGGAAGGGAGGTAAAAACGAATGAAATAAAAGATATTCTGCAGGGGGAAAAAAAGAAAAGAGACGGGTATGACGCTTTTTTTGAGAGGATGTTAAAGCAAATAAAACCTCTAAGCACACAAAATGTTGAGGACATGATAGATCTGCTTTATAATCAACTCACAGGGGAAAAAGATACAGCATCGGAAGCAGGCAAAAATTCAATTACAAACATGAGCCGGGAACGCAAGGATTTGTATTGCGATATTTTCAGAGAACTGTATGTAGACTTCAAGAGCTCTGATGATTACGCCATTCAAGAAGGAGCCGCTTATGCAGGGGAAAAATATATATGCGGCAAGGGAGACTTATGGGAAGACAAAACATTTGTAGAATCTGTCGGGAGAGCAATAAAAGCCTTTAACAAAAACAAACTTGGCAGCAAGGCGGCAGATGTCAGGTTAAAAGATATTTCCGGAATCTCTATAAATCTTTATGATATACATAAAGAGTATAAAGTGTTATACCTCTATAACCCTACTTGCGGCATCTGCAGGGAAACATCAAAACAGATGAAAGAAATTTATTCAAACATACGCAACAACATAAGGGCAAAAAAGAGTAAATTTGGAGTTGAGTTTCTGGGGATATACACAGGGGGAGATTATTCCGCATGGATAAGTTACGTTGCTAAAAATGGGTTTGAATGGAAAAACTTATGGGACAAGGATGGTGATGGCGGACTAAGAAACTTGTATGATGCAGAAAGTGTTCCGAGCATATATCTTCTAGACAAGAATAACATAGTAATTGCCAAGGATATAACACCTGAAACTCTGCAGCAGTTGCTGAACAGACTATAAAAACTAAATACATGATTGCCGGTAAATACCTGGAATTTTACAACAAACTTTCTGATAAAATTCCAACCAAGAGGATGTTTCATGACGCTCTCAGTACGCTTGCGTTTGGAACTGACGCTTCATTCTACAGACTGATTCCAAAACTTGTAATTAGAGCAAGTTCTACAGATGAAGTCATATACATTTTGAATATAGCGCACAAGATGGACATACCCATCACGTTCCGCGCAGCCGGCACTTCATTAAGCGGCCAGGCAATTTCCGATTCCGTATTAGTGATTGTATCTCAAGGATTTACACACCACAAAGTATATGCAAGAGGAGAAAAAATCCTGCTTGAGCCAGGAATCAGGGGAGCAATGGCAAACAGACTTCTTGTAAGATTTGGCAGAAAAATAGGACCGGATCCGGCATCTATTGACGCAGCCATGATTGGAGGAATCGCAGCCAACAATGCAAGCGGAATGTGCTGCGGAACAAGCCAAAATTCATATAAAACAATTGCGGATATTGATATTGTACTCAGCGACGGTTCTGAACTTAACACCGCCTCCCCTACTAGCTGCAGATCATTTAGAAAGACTCACAAACAGCTAATTAGCGGATTGGAAGCTATATCAAAAAAGATAGCCGGAGACAAGGTGCTGCATGACAGAATAGAGAGAAAATATAAAATAAAAAACACTACCGGCTATAGCTTAAATGCATTTGTGGATTACGATGAAGGGATAGATATTATCAAACATTTGATAATAGGTTCTGAAGGGACGCTTGCATTTATCTCCAACATCACATACAATACTGTTGTTGAACATAGATTTAAATCTCTTGCTCTAATAATATACCCCACCATTAAGGATGCTTGCAGTGCTGTGCAAATCATTAAGCAACAGCCTGTTTCCGCAGCTGAAATTTTGGACAGAGCAGCAATAAAATCAGTTGACCAGGCACCGGGTATCCCTGAATTTTTAAAGACACTTCCGGACGGAGCATGCGCGCTGTTGGTAGAAACAAGAGGAGAAGATGAAGTTTCACTGGAGGCAAATGTTAAGTCAATTTCAGAGAGCATAAAATATATTAAGACTTTATTCCCGATAGAATTCACAACTGACGAGAGCAAACAAGACACTCTTTGGAAAGTTAGAAAAGAAACTTTGCCAACGGTAGCCGGCATGAGAAGACCCGGAACAACCGCCATAATTGAGGATATATGTTTTCCTGTTCCAAAGCTTGCGGAGGCTGTCACCGAGCTGCGTGAATTATTTGATAAAGACGGATATTCACAAGCGGTTATTTTTGGACACGCACTTGCCGGGAATCTGCATTTCATGTTCAATCAGGCATTTAACACGCAAGAGGAAGTTGACAAATACGCCAAGTTTATGGATGACATAACCACGATGGTGGTCTCCAAATATGACGGTTCTTTAAAAGCGGAACATGGCACGGGAAGAAACATGGCGCCGTTTGTTGAGAAAGAGTGGGGAGAGCAGGCATACGCTTTAATGAAACAAGTAAAAAATTTGTTTGACCCTAAGGGAATCCTTAACCCTGGAGTAATTCTAAATTCGGATGCGCAGGCGCACATTAAAAATTTGAAACCATGTCCCGCCGTTTCTGAAACAATTGATAAGTGCATGGAGTGTGGTTTCTGTGAAAGATCTTGTGTAGCAGAGGGTTATACGCTATCACCAAGACAAAGAGTCAGCGGATACAGAGAAATGAAAAGGCTGGAGAAGACTGGTACTCAATCCGCAGTTCTGGCAGAAATGCAAAAGAGATATGCATTTTGGGGTCCGGGCTCTTGTGCAACAGATAGTTTGTGCGCAATAGCAT
The DNA here is from genome assembly GCA_035403105.1 of Candidatus Egerieousia sp. Lineage (GTDB taxonomy): Bacteria > Bacteroidota > Bacteroidia > Bacteroidales > UBA932 > Egerieousia. The sequence goes on from DAONEN010000015.1 coordinate 20,557, forward strand.
GTCCGGTGAACGTTGATACAGGAAAACTCACAAAAGAGCTGCGTCACGAATCCCATTCTGAAAAAGCTGAAGAAAAAGCCGTTAATATTGCTAAACACATGAGCCAGATAGTATGGCTAATCAGAGCAGGATGGAATTTTGCCTATTGGATGAGAATATTATTTGGCAAGAAAGTGTTTGGCGCTTTGGCTTGGTTTGCAAGAGCAATCACAGGCGGTATTATCCCCGCATGGAATCCATATTATCCTAAGGGAGGCGGAAAAATAACTAAGTCCAAACTTCCAGAATATAAGGAGTCTACAAGTACAAGTACACTTCAGACTTCTAAGGCAAAAAATGGCAAAGTTGTGTATTTTCCATCTTGCATCACCAGAACAATGGGAAATTCTAAGGATTACAGAGATGCACTTACTCTTACTCAAATTACTGAGAAATTAATTAAGAAAGCGGGATATGAAGTTGTATATCCTGCAAACCTAAAACATCTTTGCTGCGGCATGGCTTTTTCCAGCAAGGGATATGTAAAAGCAGGAACTTTTTTAAGCGACAATCTTAAAAGAGAACTTGTAATTGCGTCAGAGAATGGGAAATACCCCATTCTCTGCGATATGTCTCCATGCTTATACACAATGAAAGAAAATTTTGGAAAAGAACTAAGAGTCTATGAGCCTGTAGAATTTAGCAGAAAGTTTTTGATTCCAAAATTGAGAGTCAGGAAATTGAATAAGAGTGTCGCCGTTTTTGCCGTTTGCACAGCCAAAAAGATGGGAGTTGACAATATGCTTTATGATATTGCCAAGGCATGCGCAAGAAGAGTTGTTATTGTAGATGAAAATTGCTGCGGATTTGCCGGAGATAAAGGCTTTATGCTGCCAGAACTTAATGAGAACGGATTAAGAAATCTTCGGGCTCAAGTAGCTGATTGCAAGGAAGGTTACGCAACAAGCAGAACATGTGAAATTGGATTGTCAAACTACGGAAAGATTACATTTAAGTCCATCCTGTATTTGATTGATGAAGCCTCAAATTGATAATTAGGTCTTTAAAAAAATAACAGATTTTATCATGTACAAAATAACATCACACCCTATTTTGGATCTTCCAAAAGGGGAGTCCGTAGAGTTTTTATTTGAGGGACATAAAATTAAGGGGATTAAGGGACATACAATTGCTGCAGCCCTTCATCAGGCCGGATATCCAGTTCATAATCATAGTCTTAAAGAGAGAAATAGAACTCTTGAATGCGGAATCGGAAAATGCGGAGCATGCGAGATGCTGGTAGATGGCCACGTACGCAGAATATGCATAACAAAAGTTGACGGCGTTAAAAAAGTTGAGAGGATTGGAGATGCCAATTCCATGCCTGCAAACGGAGATATGTTTAAGCTTGCGCAAAGCGATGACAGGCAGGCGGCAAAACAGAAAAAAATCCACAAAACAACTGTCGCGATAATTGGTACAGGTCCTGCAGGTCTGGCAGTTAGAGAGGAGTTAAATAAAGCAGGAGTTGACAATCTTGTTATAGACAACAACTCAAAAATAGGAGGTCAGTTCAAAATGCAGACTCACCAATTTTTCTTCTTTGAAAAGGAGAAAAAATTTGGCGGCATGAGAGGTTTTGACATTGCAAAAACTTTAGCCGGAGAATCAAGTGACGGCATCATGCTTAATTCTGTAGTGTGGGATATACTGCAAGACAAAAGACTGGCAATAAAGAATATAGAGACCCAAGAGGTATCTTATGTAGATGCTGACCAGCTTGTTGTTGCAGCGGGCGCTCTTCCGTTTATGCCCGCATTTAAGAATGATGATCTTCCGGGTGTTTATACTGCGGCCGTAGTTCAAAAGATGATGAATACAGAGTTCACTCTTCTAGGCAAAAATATCTTGACGGTTGGGGCGGGAAATATTGGATATCTTACTTCATATCAAGCTATTCAGGCTGGCGCGCATGTAAAGGCCATAATTGAAGGAATGGACCACGAGGGAGGATTTCCGGTTCAGGCAAACAGAGTCCGCAGACTTGGCATACCTATTATGACATCCCGCGTAATTATGGAGGCAATACCTAATAAGGATATGACCGGAATTACAGGGGCAATCATAGCAGAGTGCAAAAACTTCAAACCTATTGCTGGAACGGAAAAAAGGATTGACGGCATAGATTGCATCAATATCTGTACCGGATTGTTGCCTGACAACCAGCTTCTTAGAAAGGGAAATGAAGTATTTGGACGTGCATGTCGCGGAGTTGGAGATGCAGTAAGAATTGGAGAAGGCACCTCTGCTGTTTTAAGGGGCAAACAATGCGCTTATGAAATTATGGAGGACCTTGGAACAAGATTTAATTATGACAATTACTTATCTGTTTCCAAAGAATATATTGATTCTCAGCAGCATCCTATTAAAGTTATATCGGAGCCAGATAAACCTTCAGCAAAAAGAATGGCAGAGAAAGGTTTTGTAATTGCAGACTGTCTTTACGGTTTTGCATGCAATCCTTGCTCGTTCTCCTGTAAACAGGGTGCCATTACAAAGAGCTCAACATCAAGCGTTCCTGTAATCGACTATGATAAATGCATCGGCTGCATGGAGTGCGTAACTCAATGTCCGGGACTTGCAATTTTTGGATATCGCCTTGCAAAAAGACAGCTATTCCTGCCTATCGAATTTGACGTCAAAGAGGGAAGCAAAGTATTTCTGGTAGATGACAGCGGGAAAAAAGTTGGAGAAGGCACTCTAGATAAGGTGGTTAAAAAGCAGAATAAGACAAATACGGCAATAGTGTCAGCTACAGCTATTTATGATAGCAAAGGAAAAATCTGTCGCGATGCAAAAGATGAAGAGCTGCTAAAAGCAAGAGGATTTATTACTAAAGAGAATTATCCTGAGCCATTAAAGCTTACCCCTGCAAAATCCGATAATGCAGATACTTATGTTTGTTTCTGCGAGGACGTCAAGCTAAAAGATTTGCTTGAAACTCTTAAAGGACGTACCAGTATTACAGCAAGAGAACTAAAACACATCACCAGAATTGGAATGGGAGTTTGCCGCGGAAGCAGATGTCTTCCTAGAGCAAAGCAAGTTCTAAAGGGCTATGGCATAGAGGTTACCGGAGAGTTTACACCTCGCGGCCCAATGGCTAATTTGGTAGAGATTGGAAATCTTTGCAACGTTAAAAAGAATGATATCATTATCACGACAGACAAGTGTACATCTGCAAAACCGATTAAAGTTGGTGCCTTTGTTGCCGGAGGCGGAATGGCCGGAACTGCAACGTTTAGATATCTTGCGGAAGCGGGATATCAACCGGTACTGATAAATAAAGAGACCGGCAGCTCCTGGAGATGTATAGGCGGAGGAAGGCCTGCGTTCTCGGTCCCTGCTCTTGCTGATATTGCTAACGGCAACCTTCAAATCTTCAGAGAGTTGCAAAAGAAAGGCAATATAGATTTTAAGATGACAAGGTATATTAGTTTTGCCCATGATGAAAAAACTTATAAAGACCTTGACGCATCACGCGCATGGTCAAAGGCGTACATGATAGAGAAGAAAGATTTCCAAAAAGAAATTTCAGAATACTTTAATCCTACTTTAGACATCTACACACATGCCTTAATATCAGAGGATTGCTGGCAGGCAACACCGGGACGTACGATAGACCTTGTAAGACAGATTGGGATCAAGAAAGGAGGCATTGTATATGAAGACACTGAGCTTGTGGAGGTTAGAAAAGTTGGAGGAATGTATCATATTCTTGTTAAGATGCCGGATGGAAAATATCAGAAATATGAGAGTGAAGTTTTTGTAAACGCATTAGGACCGGGTGCGGAAAAATTTGCAAGACAGCTTGGAATTGAGACGCATCTGTATCCTGTAAGACATCAGGCATTTATAACAAAGCGGCTTCCTCTTATAGGAAGGGAGGGAGACTCTCTGGACATGCTTATTGACAGAAGGAATTATAAAGGATTCTCCGCCGTCTATGGTCAGCAGTTTGCACACACAGGTCAAATAATTGGCTGTGCTTCACCGGAGAACAATGCCACAGAAGGGGGTAAAAATTTAAAGGTTAACACTCAAGAATTTATTGAGATTGTTTCTGAAGTTTTTACAGACTGGATTCCAAAACTTAAGGGAATGAGCGTTCAGGCAACATGGTGCGGCTATTACACAGAGCCTCGCTATATCATTGACCCTCAATTAGGTCTGTTTGTGGGAATGAGAGGTCACGGCTTTATGCTTTCTCAATACATAGGCAAGCTTTATGTTGATGCCCTGCAGGGAAAGAAGGTTCCTGATTACTTCAAACGTTTGGGAATCAACGGAGACGGACTGGCAGAGAATGCTTTTGCATAATATCAAAAGAGAGTGCTTTGCATTCCCTATAGTTTATTAAAATTAAAAAGCCCGGTCACAATTGGCCGGGCTTTTTATATATCTGTCGAGATAAAACTATTTAGCGACTACCTCTTGAATCAAAGTTTCAATAGCACCGTCCGAATAAGTAAGTACAGCTTTAACTATGTGAGAACCCGCAGTTAAAGCTATTGCATCACCTGCATTCTTTGTTTCCCCGTCAAAATACCATACTACAGATGAAGGCGTTACAGATGACTTATTTAATGAAAGAGTGAAAGTATCACCTGCGCTATATGATTTCTTAGCGGATGCCATGGCGTTATAACCTCTTGCCCCTAAAACAGTTGTAGGTCCCATTGCCAAAGTAAAAGTAACATTGGTGCCTGACTCGGAAATTGCAGACAAATTATATCCAGTATAGTTTCCGGCCCAATCCTTTGCTGCAGGAGTTGTTGAAGCTGAAAATTCTGTCTTTCCTGTCGTTCCAGGGAACGGTATCTGAGCAAGAGAAGAACGGCTGCTTGGATTAATTGCAGATTCGCCAACAGATTCTACAAGGTCACAGCATTGATGATATGGATAAGCATTAATATTATTTGATGACCACCTGCTCAGCGCCGTTACACCGCCAGCATCATTGCCTGACTTATCAACATGATAAATAAACATGCCGTGTCCAGGAATGTACGTGTCCCATCCCGTATTTTGTCTATTCTCATAAACATAGTACTCCCCGCTTGTTGTAGTCGGGGTTGTATAGGCTTTATTATTCTGTACCGGTTCTAAAGTATAAACACCAGAAGAGGAAAGTGTAGTTAAACCGCTCATCCATCCTAGCATAACACGCTCAATAGCAGTCAGATATGGTGGCGTATTACCACTATTAAGATAATTTCCGCTAGACATAAGAGAAAAATAAGAAAGTCCCAATGCCGTAGCATAACCGTCTGTAGCATAATTGGTATCATAGAAATCCGGCAAGCCAAGCACGTGACCAAACTCATGGCAGAATGTTCCAATTCCTGTCATAGTACTGCCGGAGATTCCTTGAATTTCATTGCTGCAGGCGTATCTATTTACATAAACACCGTCTAATTGTACAGCATAAGAATTAAGGTACCATGAATGTGGCCAAATATGGTCGGAAGAAGCTCCTTCCGCCTCACTTGGTCCGGCGTAATAACAGTAAACATTATCAACTTCTCCATCTCCGTCATTATCATAATCGGCAAAATTAACACCTGCAGCATCAGCAAGCTGACAAGCCTCCGCAACCATTTGCTGAGGACGAAGATCATTAGAGCTGCCGGAAGATTCTCCGTAATATGCGTAACCATGACTGAGCGTAAGAGGGCCAACAACTGTGAAAACAGGATTGAATGCAGAAGAAGAATTCTCTGTATAATATTGTTTTACAGAACCGGTGGCACCGTTAACAGAATACCCGGTCTGATTCATAAGATTATCAAAAGCCGTAAGAGGAGTTGATTCAACAAATTGCAAATCAGAGAATTGAATTAAAAGAACCAAAAACTTTTTAGTACCCTGCGTCATAGAAGAAGCGGACAATGATGTATATGAGGGCAGACCTGACTTTGTAGAGATTGTCATTTTATTCATTTCCAAGTTCTTTGCATATACCTGCTTTCTCATATTCATAGCATTCTGTACCGCAGATGCAGGCGGAATAATGTTGCTGCCGTCAGAACTTGCTGATACTGCACCGCTAACCTTTTTAGCGCCCTTAACAGAAACTCCGGCAGCATTAAATGTTGCGTAATAATAATAGCCATCGGAAGCCCTGGTTACCAGATTATTCCCGCAAGTAGTCCAGTGCAAGAATTCATCTCCGTGAAGGCGTACAGTAATTGTGGTTCCATCCGGCTGTTTAACCGTAATAGGAAACGGATAAGCCGGTATCGCATTGGAAGTTGCAGGAAAACAGCAAACTATCAATGATGTTAATATGTATAAAAATAAAATTTTCTTTCTCATAGCCTGTTATTTTTTAATAATGAAACCTAAACCGGAATCTGAATTATACAGCCAAACATTGCCATTCTCAGACTTTAAAATTTGCACAGTGTATGTACCTGCCAATGTACCTGTTACATAATTTTGAGCAACGGTCAAAGTAAATGAAGTTGTATTGGACAAATCCAAAGGAATACCTTCAAAACTGCAGAATGAATCGCTAAACACATTCTGTAACCTGAACGCATAATTTGTTCCGGATGTCATCATTGAGTATTGGTCTGAATACTGCGTATACTGTATTTTTGCAGTCTCTCCATCATAAATACCTGCTGATGAAAGTTTTAAGAACGGGATAGTTTGCTGCTGAAGGCTAAGCGTATCAGACAATGCAGAGTTCTTATCCTTGCAAATAATAGAAGCATTTCTGTCTGCACCTGTAAGGTTCTCATCAATAATCAAATCCATTCTTGTAGTTGAAACTGATTTTGTTGAGGAGAATCTAAGCCAGCTTGGAGTATTTAATATGCTCAAGTCGTATCCCGACAGGTTAGATCTCAGCACTACAATGTATGTACCGCCCCTATAATCCAACGCTGTTGCACCTGTTGACAATTCAACCAAATCTTTTTGTGATTGAGTTATCTTTACCGTATCCGAAATACCACCGCCAACAAACACAATTTTACCGGTTCTGCTGCCATCTGTAATTCCTGCAGAGATATGGTACACCTCTGCTGTTGAAGAAGATGAAGTCATCTTTGTAATCCACGCAGCCCCCTCTACTATAGAAGAAGTATAACTGGTATTTGAACTTACTGATATGGAAACATCTGTTTCAGCGGAGGAAACCGTTACATTTCCCGGAGAAACGGTCAAATACTTTTTCTCTGATTTACTGCATGATACAATAGAAACCAAAATTGTTACGCATGCAAATAGAGTTAAAAAATTCTTCATAAAAATCTTGTTATATTCTAATTAAACTATTTATTTTCTTCCAATTGCATAATAATCAAATCCTGCGGCGCGCATCTCATCCGGAACAAAAATATCTCTTCCGTCGACTACAATTTTACCCTTCATCAGCTTTTTCACTTTCTCCAAATTTGGCAGTCTGAACTCTTTCCACTCAGTTACAAGAGCCAGAGCATCAGCATCTTTAACTGCATCAAACATACTATCGCAATAAGTGACAATATCTTTTAGGTAAACCCTTTTACTCTCAGGCATTGCTATGGGATCATAAACCTTTACTTTTGCGCCGGCCTTAACCAGCAGTTTTGCAGTCACTATAGAAGGAGCTTCCCTCATATCATCGGTTTCCGGCTTAAATGCCAAGCCCCACATTGCTATTGTTTTCCCCTTCAATTCGTTTTTAAATGCTTTTTGCAATTTCTGGAAAACAATCTTTTTTTGTTCTGCATTAACATCTTCAACGGCCTGAATCACTCGCATTTTATAGCCATTTTCAGCTCCTGTTCTTATCAAAGCCTTAACATCTTTTGGGAAGCATGAGCCGCCGTAACCGCAGCCGGGGAATAAAAATTTATTCCCTATCCTAGTATCTGAAGCCATTCCGGCTCTTACATTTTCAACATCAGCACCTGTTATCTCACACAGCCTTGCTATCTCATTCATAAAGCTGATTCTTGTAGCAAGCATAGAGTTTGCAGCATATTTTGTCATCTCTGCAGACATGATATCCATCCAGATAATTCTATAGTTAGAGAGCTGGAAAGGTCTGTAAATCTTCTCCATAATCTTGCGAGCCTTAAGAGATTCAACTCCTACCACAACTCTATCTGGAGACATAAAATCTTTAATAGCCGCTCCCTCCTTAAGAAATTCAGGATTAGACGCAACATCAAAAGGGATGTCAGCCTTTCTCTTTTTAAGCTCTTTCTCAACTGCCGCTCTGACCTTTATAGAGGTCCCGACAGGCACCGTGCTCTTTGTAATAAGGAGCGTGTATTTTTTAATATACTTTCCAAACGTAGAAGCCACATCAAGAACATAATGCAAATCTGCACTTCCATCTTCTCCGGGAGGGGTACCAACAGCAATAAAGACAGCATCCTGATCCGCAATGCAATCAGGCAGTGACGTTGTAAAATGCAATCTGCCGTCTGCCACGTTCTTTTTAACTAGGGCTTCCAAGCCCGGTTCATAGATTGGGACTATTCCGTTGTTCAACCCGTCAATCTTCTTTTCATCAATATCAATGCAGGTTACGTTAATACCCATTTCTGAAAAACAAGTCCCGGAAACAAGTCCAACATATCCGGTACCAACTATTCCAATGTTCATATCAAGTAGGTAAAATTGTTCATATTGTGCGGTCAGACCGCAACTTTAAATCATACAAATTTAGTAAATAATGCTCATTTTAAGAATTTTAAATAAGAACTATTATAAACTGCCAAATACACAACAGTTGCAACAAATAACGGGAGTTGGCATCTTCTTTTTATATTTGCACTACCAATTGGGGGTGTTCTGGTTTTGACATCAGATTAATTGGACAGCAAGCGTGCCGAGCGTTGGGAGCGTAGCTCGTAAATATCCAACTTTCAGCCATTAACTGGCGAAAATAACTTAAGACTTGCTGCGTAATTAGGCCAAGCTTAATTACCTTAATCGCATCCGTCTAGGACGGGAGCGACAAGTATCCCGCGGCGCTTTTTTTTCTCTATGCCGCCGCATATGGGATATCATTAAAGAGAGATGCCGGAGCGGACTCCTTTAAAACTCCCTAAGAATCAAAGGATAAGATGCAGATGGCCTGTTCGGAAGCAGTTTGCATACAAAAATCAAATCCGGACTGCGCACGAAGAAAACCGCCTGATGGTTTGGTTGGACAGCGGTTCGACTCCGCTCACCTCCACAAAAAAAGCTCAGCTAACGCTGGGCTTTTTTTGTGGAGGTGAGCGGAGCTTGCATGTAAACATTATCGCAGTCCAGCGCCAGATGTTTTAATTTAATATCTTTGCGGCACTTATAAAACCCACAGAGATATGTCATTTGTTACAAAGGAGAAATTATTCTCCAAGAATTTTTTTATTACCTACGTATTGCTTGTAGGAGGATGTTTTGTGTTTGCTCTTGGGGCAGTGCTTCTTGTTGAGCCATACGGTTTTGCACCCGGAGGAACATACGGACTTGCAATGGTATTCCACCACCTTTGGGGATGGAGAACAGAGACAACCGCGCTATGTATGGACATTCCCCTATTGATTATTGGCATTCTAGTCATAGGCAAAAAATTTGGCATAAAGACCATGTTATGCACTTTCCTTATCCCTCTGTTTATGTGGATATTGCACAATACTCACGGCTACGATTCTTTAATTGAACCGGGTATATCAGATATGAATCTCTTTAAAAACCAACTGCTTGCAGCCATCTTCGGAGGCATAATATACGGCATCGGACTTGGCATGGTATTCAAATCTCGCGCAACATCAGGAGGCTCAGACATTATCTCTATGATTGTAAACAAGTATTTTCATATCTCCATGGGGACGGCTGTAATTATTGTTGACGGTATCATTACCCTATCTACCGTAATTGCATTTGGAGACTGGAAGCTACCAATGTACTCATGGATAATCATTTTCATAGAAAGCAAAATAATTGACCTAATAATAGATGGTTCATCTGTCAAGACAATGATGATTGTATCAGAAAAGATGGAGTCCATTAAAGAGATCATTATTAAGGATTTGGGAAGGGGAGCAACGCTAATACCGGCTATAGGAATGTATAAGGGAGAACAAAGAAATATCATCTACACTACAATGACAAGACGCGAGATGATAACACTCCGCTATAAAATTGCAGAAATAGACCCGCGCGCATTTATCAATGTAATAGAGTCTTCAGAGATTCTTGGAGAGGGATTCAAAAATATAAAAGAGTAGCGGCATGCCGCTTTGCCTAATATTCTGCACCTATTCTGCGGCAAGTTGCGCTGCAACCTTTAGAATTTCCTCCTGGGAAGAAATTTTGTAACCTTGGCTCATATAAACAATTGTACCGTTCGGCTTAAGGAGAACAAGTATTGGGTAATTGCCTAGGAATTTTGCTTTTGCAGCACCTATCAGTGTATTCCCGACAGACTTTCCTTTAATTATTTTATCTCCTGTCGTATCCTCATTATCGGCCTTTATAAAAATCATTTTTATGCCGGATTTTACAAACTCCTCTTGGGATTTTTCATAATCAACAATCAGATGCCTGCTTGGCTCCTTTCCGTCTATAACGGCAACGGCAACAGATTTATTGTTAGTTATAGAATCCTTAATACCAATAGTGTGCATATCTACAACGCCCAAAGATTTCACCTCTTCTTTAACCTTTGGCATTGTGACAACAACAGTTTTAACAGAACCTTTGACATTCATTTTGGCATTTCCCTTTGTGCCATCAGGCTTAAGAATAAAATACCGCTCGCTAACTTGCACTGCTCCATCGCTGCTCCTGCTGCCGGCCATCAGCCTGTAATATCCTGCGGAAAGCTTCAATGTATCAGGGAAATTTTGAAACTTTGGATCATACTCATAATCAAGAGTTTTAAAAGCTCCATCTACAAGTTTTTGAATTGTAAATTGAGAATAATATTCCGGCTTTATTGAATTATTTTTGTCATTTTCCACTACAAGAGTACAATTATTTTGCTCTAAAGAATGTTCTAAAATTCTCTGTTCAGAACCCTTTCCATAATTGGAGGCCACTTTATCTGCACATGTAACACCTTTGATATCAGCATATTTCCATGCCGCATCTGCGGACATTCTGTACTGCACATTTCCGGTTGCCCACTCGTACCTTGCCTCTATGCCAAAACTTCTGCAGATAGCCACAAACAAAATCTCCATAGATTTCATATCAGCCTCTTTAATTTTAATCACCCCTTCCGGAGAGATTGGAACCCCATAATAATTATCAGAATTATTAAGCCATACATTATTGTTTATCCACGCAGACACGTTTGCAGGATTACTTTTAAAATCAGCAGCTTGTGAGCTAAAATACTTTTGCAGAAAACTTCTCCACGGAGTAATTTCCTCCAGCTGGATACGAGGATTTAATATGTATTCAGAAATCTTATCTTGAGTATCAAAAGCCTTAGCCGCTCTTAAATGATCCATTATAACATCACTATTCAAATCCCTCAAATCTTTATCATAAACCATTTTTAAAATATCAACTCCCTGCTTGCTCCCAAAATGAATCAGATATCTAACCTCTTTATAATTTCCGCAAGACTTCTTTAGCAAATCTCTTATACTAGCATCATATTCAGCAACTTCCGGATGCGACGCAGGATGCTTTGGATCATGTTCATAAGTTAGCAATCCCGCATTAAAATACTTAACCTCTTTCTCTATGTATGCAGAATCTGCAAAAGTTGCAACATAAGCATTCCTTAAAGAGTCCTCATACGCAAGACGTCTGCTATTTTCCCTTTCCAGCTCAGGATCAATAATATCTATAGGCAATTCACGCGGCGGAGTAAGCATCATATGGCATTCATACTCTTTTTTATCTATTTTTTTTATCTCGACAGTTACCAGCGTATCTGCCGAAAACACTTGTTTTTGAGCGTATTTATCCCCCTTGGCAGCCCATATAACTAGATCTCCGTAACCAGTGGTTAAAGAGGCAAAGCCTTCATTGTCCGTCTTAATTTTTGCAAGGGGATAATACTCTGCATAATTGTAAAGTCCAAAACTAACCTCTGCATTTTTGACAGCTCTCATTTCCGTCTGTTTGCGACTGCCCTTATTAGTGCCGACATTTTCTACAACCTTAATCCTCAACCTTTTAAAAGGAGCATAATTTGGAAGAAGATTAATTATAGAATAAAGAGGATGTATGAAATTTACCTCCTCTTTACCGCTGTATCTTCCAAAAACAGTAGTATGAACCATCATGGCCCTTTTTGCAGGTGCGGTAAACCAAGCCACATTTAATTTTGGCTCAGGCTCGCAAGCTCCTAGGTAATACCATATTCCGTCAATCCACACTTCCACCCACGCATGGTTGTCATCAGTATGAGCCCATCGCGGAGTATAACATTGTCTTGCTGGAATGCAAGCGGCTCTTAATGCGGTTACGGCAAAAGTGCTCTCCTCTCCGCAACGTCCCCAGGAAGTTTTCATAGATGCCAAAGGAGAAGATGTCCTCCCGTCAGACGCCCTATAATTCATGTGCTCATGACACCAGTGATTAACTTCCAGCGCAGCGTCATACATAGAGAGTTGCTTGCCTGTTTCCTTTTCCATCTTTGCAAAACGCTCACGCAAAGCATTGAACATCACCATTCTTGCAGTGTCCAGATTTTCATTGTTCACTCTATAAACAAGAACAAAGTGTCTAAAGATTTCCTCCGGAATTTGTTTCCCCCATCTAAAAGTCTGACGCGCTTGAATTGCGGTTTTTACCTGTGCCTCAAAGAATGACGTATCATAATCTGCCCTGTCGCTGAGCGGCATATAATCATAAAGAAATTTCAAATATTCCTTATTGTCATTATTATTCTGAGTCTCATACTTGCATGCAGATTGAGCTACAGATTGTGCTGATGAATAATCAAAAGAAAAAGAGACAAACAACAGCGCGCATGAGAGTAAAAATAACTTTTTCATAACTAAATAAATTTACTTACCTCAACAGAAATCAATGACAAGCACACCTGTTATGTTACTGTGCAAACAATTTCTGAATATCCTTAGGCTTAGAGGTTTGCGTAAGCGCAAGCATCAGCATAATTCTTGCAGTCTGGGGAGAATGATTATAACATACAGGAACTTTTTCTGAATACTCCTCTGCATTTTCATCAACTCCGCCCTTTGGAATTCTGGAACTTCTTACAACAGAAATGCCTTTAGAAACCGCATTGTCAATCTCAGCAGAAATAGCTCGGTTATAATTTCCGTGTCCTACCCCTGCTATAACAATACCTGCTGCTTTTGAGGCAATTACAGCCTTTATAGGCTCAGCGGAAGCAAATGCATAAGAGGCAACTATTTCCACTTTTGGCAAAGTTTTAAGTTCTTTGATATCAAACGGTGGCCGATAATTATATTTCTCCGCCGCAAAAGCAGAAGAGATATTTCTTACATATTTTGGTTCACCATCGCGAACATATCCTATTGGTCCAAAAACTGATTCAAACGCATCAACCGCAACGGTATTCCCTTTGTAAACATCTGCAGCGGAGAATATTGTAGCATTCATTTCTACCATAGCCCCCTTTCCTTTTGACTCAGAACTTGCAGCAGTTGCAACGGCATTGTAAAGATTCATTGGGCCGTCCGCGCTTAAAGAGGTGGAAGGACGCATAGAGCCCGTAATCACAACAGGGCATGAATGACTCAGCGTAAGATACAGGAAATAAGCCGTTTCCTCCATCGTATCCGTACCATGAGTAACAACAACGCCGTCCGCTAAATTATTTGAAAACAAGTAATCAATAGTTTTTCTCAGAGTCAGCCAAACATCCTCAGTAATATTTTGACTGGCAATATTTGTAAGCTGAATTGTATTTATTTCCGCAAGAGCATCTATCCCTGGAACACTTGCAACTATTTGCTGTACAGAAAGCTGCGCAGGCTTGTAAGAGTCATTTACAGATGAGCTGGCCGCACCTGCTATTGTACCCCCGGTTGCAATTATTGTAACCCGCGGCTTTGCAAAAACCGTAACTCCGCATAAAAAGAGGAGCAGGATCAAATTACTTATAAGAGCGGAAATAAATACTTTTTTCATACGCTTTAATTACTATTTCATAGTTACATTCCACATTGCGTGCTGCAAAGTATGGCTGGCATCATCCTGACTAATCTCCCAGCAGAACATTCCCGGAATACCAAGAGATCGCATCCATGTCCCTTTCTTAAAAATGCTCTTTGTATTATCATAACTATATGATACTGCACCGTTTGCAGGAATATACGGCACGTTTGCGGTGGAGCTCCACTTTGCAGCGCTCTTGTTTAGATTCTTATACGATACAGCAGAATCAGTTCCGGAAAATGCTTTGCGCGCATAGAAAGGAATACCCAGACGAAGTTTTGTCATTGGAGCCCCGGCATTTTTATAAGCGTTAATAGAACGCACACAGTCCCAATAAGAACCAGAATCTTGCAACGCATTATGATAATTTGGAGCGGAATCAAAGTCATAAGTCATAATATTTACAAAATCCACATACGGCATAACCGCAGCAATATCCATAAATTCATAACCGCCCGTAACAGCAACTTTATCTTTTACGTATCCTGCAAATGTAAGCAAATATGAAGTTCCCAAAGTTTCACGCAACTGCTTCATTAACAGCGTAAAATTATTGGTATCATTTGCTTTGTCTGCAGCCGCGCTCCATGCAAGTCCGGGAAATTCCCAATCAATATCAATACCATCTATCCCCCACTGTTTAATAAAAGCAAGACAATCTTCTGCAAACTTTTTCCTATATGTCTCGCTTGCTGAAATTGCAGAAAATCCGCCGTCATTTTTATTATCAGAATTGGCTACTCCATTTGTAAAAGAGAGAACTATCTTGATAGAAGGATTTTGCTTTTTAAGAGCAATGACATTTTGAAAGCGCTCCTCAGTACCCTGTAACTTAAATCCGTTGTAAACGTTTGAAGAGACGTAAACCTCTGCAAATGCGTAATTTACATAAGTAACATAAGATGGATCAGGAAGTCCCGAGCCATAATAAGTGCAGTAAACTCCAACGTCTCTGCCGGATATTTGTGACTGCATTTGGGTAACTATAGTATCAACAGAAACAGTAGTTGGAGTTGTTGGAGTGGTGGGTGTTGTGGGTTCAGGCGTTACATCTCCTTTAGAACATCCTGAATACATAAAGATTGCAGCAGATGCTGCAATCACTGCCATAATTTTAGAACTTAAAATTCCTTTTTTGCGTAACATAGTTTATAGTTTAGACGGCCAAACAGATCGGCCGCCTCAAAATTACGCAAAAAACACTCTAGTTAGCAAATGGCCAACCTTTCTATAGCTCTATGGATATTATTAATTATATCCGAGGCTATTAATGAACTCTGTCCAACTGCATCTCTTGCATAGTCCCCTGCCGTTGCATGAACAAAAACGCCAAGTTTTGCCGCCTGCGAATAATCATTTTTCCCATACCATCCGACGTTGCATTTTTGAGCCATGATACCGCAAATCACACCGGTCAAAACGTCTCCCGAACCGGCCGTGGCCATGCCGGGATTTCCTTTTAAGCAAAAGGAGACTTCTCCATCGGGTGCGGAAACTGCTGTAACTCCTCCTTTTAGTACAACAACAATACCGGTACTTTTAGAAAACTGTCTCATGAATTTCACTTGACTGCAATAGTCATCAAACTTGCCAAAAAGCCTCTCAAACTCCTTTGCATGAGGTGTTAAGATGGTATTAGCACACAGCAATTTTTCAAAATGCGGAATTCCGGAGATAATGTTAAGTGCATCCGCATCAATCACCATCGGACGCGGCTCATTAAGTTCTGAATTTGTTTTAAGCAAATTAATCAAAGCCGTCTTTGTTTTGCCGGATGTCCCTATGCCGGGCCCTACTGCAATACAAGTATACCTGTCGAGATTCTTAATTGCAGAAGAAAAGCAATAAGCGTCTTCATCAACATCTGCCATTGCCTCAGGAAACGATGCCTGAACAACATCACAAATACGCTCCGGGATATGCACGGTCAGCAGACCACAACCTGCTCTCATACAGGCTTTTGAGGCAAGAATACAGGCTCCCGCCTTTCCATAGCTTCCTGCCACGATTAATGCGTGTCCAAAATCTCCTTTATGAGCAAACTCGTATCTAGGGAGGAAGAAATCTGCAGGCAAAGACTCTTTTCTTATAAGGTCATAAGGTTCTACGGTTTTCAATTGCTTAAAAAAGTTAAAATAAAGTTCTTCCATGATACTTGAGTTTAATAGATCTATAAATATATAAAAATGTAAATTAATTTAAATAAAAAAGCCGGCAGATTTTTAACAGATCAGCCGGTTCTAAAACATTAGCATACAATTCTATAGTACGCCTTTGATTATGCTCTTTTTTGTGATCTGCCTGACAATTCCCGCGAGCAAAAGGAGGA
>DAONEN010000016.1:0-35901 GCA_035403105.1 Candidatus Egerieousia sp.
CGAAAACCGTTATGCGGGTAACTGTATCGGGGGTTCGAATCCCCCTCTTTCCGCCAAATAACCGTATGCTATTGTAAATTAACAAATTACAATACAAGCCCTAAAAAAACGGGACAGTAACGGGACAGTGACTTACGGCGTTCTCAGAGGAAGGTGTCCGTAAAAAAATGTCTATTCAAGAAAACAACTCCTCGATTATTCAAATTGGTATATAGTATTTTACGCTGTTAATCCGCAAAACGAATCCTTAAAAAGATTCCGGATAAAGTGCAATTATCTTCCCCTTTGATAGGATTTTAATTTTACTACCTGTTTAGGTATTTTTTTACCCTTTCGGCAGAATCCCCTACCGCCTTAACTGCTTCAATTAATTGCTCTTTTGTAACGCGTAATTCCGAGCACCACCAATTAACCTCATAAGATTCATGGATATTGATACGCGAGGCATCCCATGGTCTTCTCTTTGTTAAATCGTCTGGCATAATAAAAAGTTTAAATTGTTTATATACTTGGATACGAATTATTTATATATTTCTGAACTTTATCCTGGATTTTTTTATTTTAATATTTTTCAACAAGTCTTTATCAATTATACTTTCTAAATAGCTATTAAGTGTTTTTTTTATTTGCTTATAATTTGCGGATGGACCTATCGTTATTGATTGTAATGCTTCCAGCGGGTAAATGTTATCAATAAAAGGTACGAGAACTCCTCTCTGAGAGATTCTATTGTGAACGTCATATTTTGTCTTTCCAGTAAAAGTACACCTCTCATTATTCAAAAAACACAGTCTCCATTCATCTTCGTATTTGTATGCAGATGTTTTATATTTGACACATGATAATGGGAAATCCGCAGGGGTTGTTGTATCGTTCGTTGAATACTGTTTATCATTGATGTCAATCTTACCATGAGTTTGCCAAAAATTATCAGACTCAGATTTGAATTTTTTCTTATCATATACACACTTATTAAATTTCACGTTATAACCTGAATATGGCTTTTCCAATTTTTCAGTCAAAAAGCCAAGCGCAACCCCATTCCCTGATTTCCCGTATAGGTTCCACATTTCTAGTTTATCACGACTTTCAGAAAAAGATGTCAAATACATTTCTCCAACGTATTTGCTAATACTTTTCAAAGTTCCAGATATGTTTTTCTTCAACTGCGGATTAAGTTTTTTAAATTCTTTTTCGTGAATTTTCCGGCCTTCTGTGAATTCGTTTGGGTCATTGAAATAATATATTCCAGTAGCCCGTAAATGTATTTTTTTGTCCTCTTGGATTATACCAGGGATATTTTCTATTGATGTAAAATGATATAATATTTTTGGCCGTTTCATAAAGTTGTCATTAAATTACCATAGACTTATTTCTTAAATCTTTATATAAATATCTTAATCTGTGTTTTTTCCGGTTTTTTGCTTTGTTGATTTTCCAAATACTTGCCTGAATGACTCATGAATATCATTTAAGTCACTAAATTTTCCGAAACGTAATTTACCGGAACGAAGAATTTTTTTGCAGAACGAAAAGAAGTGTAATGGTATAAGTAATTCATGATTAATAAATTTATTGTAGTGTTTAGTTAAGATGCGAACTCACGGCAGATCATACACGATTTTGCATTACAGGTCTTCATGGTATTGTATTATTATAATGGTTTACTAAAAATATATTATCAACAATGATTGGAACACAGCTGAACAATCATAGCAGCAAGGCTGCTAAAAAATGCTAAACCAATGGCAACCCAAGAAACTATTTGCTGCCGTTTAAACCTAACCTGTACAGGCGTAAGGAATTTATTTTTAACCAGTTCAACCAACATGGGAGAAACAAATATGAAAGAGCCAAAATGTCCTTTGACAAAGTCACTTATGTAGAATTTTGACTGAAGTCTAGTCTCGGCATAAAACTCCTCCACCATTTGACCATTTTCCTCTTTCACAGATGAATATCTACCTGCGCTTAATGCCCTTTTCAATTCCTCAAACGTCGGATCCTTTATAACTTCCCCGGTATTAAGCTTCTCATGATAAATGTATTTATCCTTATCGTAGATTTGTCTAGGCTTTTCGCTTTCAATTTCATCTTTATTAAAAAAAAAGTAAGTTATTAGGCCCTCTTGCTCAAAGTATTTTAATAAAGCAATAATATCTAAAATAGACTTCTCGGACTTTAAAAATTCAAAACTTTTATGTTGGTCTTCTGAAATATGCTCCGCTGTAACAATAGCAAACCCATCATCTATTAATAACTCAATTGCAATTGCATCCATATTCTTGGCTAAAACATTATAAGGCATTATCTTCTCATTAGAATGTTCAACAAGATATTTTGCAATTTGTTTTTCGAATCCCGCATAGTACTCTTTCATCATCGTAAATTTTTACAGCCCAGCTACTTATACCAAAGACAATCTAGCATCGCTACCTGGTATTGCTTTAGCTTCGACTCATCCTCTTCATTATACCATTAATCATCACAAATTTTACCTTTAGTGACTCCAAATATCCTCATATATTATTTTGTAATCCTTTATATGAATTATCTCGAATCCGAATGACTCTAAAAATAAACGTTTTCCATTTGATATTGTATCCTTAGGACCAGCAATATACCACCCTTTATGTGGTTTACCATAAGCAGAAAAATATTTCTTACGCTGGATTAATAGCCAACGCAGGAATACCTCATTTTCATCAAGAGTAAGACCAAAGATAAATAACGACTTATTAAAAACACAATGAAGCCATGTGTCACATCCACGCCAACAAATTTCATTTTTGCCACTGAAGTCGTCACAGTTAAAGACTGAAAGACCTTGAATCATACCACGAGCCCTATCTAAGCCCCTCATATAATCACATAACCCTAGTAAAATGCTACGAGGATACTTCACCATTCCATTAATATGCCATATTCCGAAGCCAGATGTGGGAGAATATAAATCATCTCCATAATAGCAATTCCATGGATACCAATCAGTGAATTTTGAATTTGCAGAAGGCCTCTGCATTACATGGAATTCAGCTCCAATAGATTTACTAAAGATATCATCAAAATTGGTTGTTAATATAGGAGAATCTAACTTCTTTATAGAGGAAACTAGTCTTTTTATTATTTCGTTTGAACCCCACTTTTTCATTTGTTTTGCAATATTGAACTTTATATCACAAGTCAAAGTTTTTTTTAGATAACTGTCGAGGTTAAGTTGATATAAGTATTTGAAATTACACTCTTCATCAGATAAGTTTTCAGTGTCCACCCCATAAGAAGACAACTTATTACGGCATAAGTCTGCAATTTGCTTTTCCACATAATTTAACCTTGGATCATTAAAAATATCAAGCGAAACATTCTGTGTTAGCACATTAATGTTGGAGGTTGTATTTCCCTTTGATGACAGCAACTGCATCTGATGAGCTTGCTGCTCAATAGAACTCAATAAAGGACTAACGCGTAGATTTATTTTTTTAAAAGAGTCTAAAAAATTTCGTTTTTCTTCAGTTATGTATTTTTCCCATTTATTTAATTCAATAATATCAAAAAGTTCCGTGTATGAAATTCCGGATTTAATGTCTTTAAGATCTAAAATCTCTTTATCATTATCCTCACTCCATAGTTTGGACAATAATTCATCCCAACTATCCAAATTTTGTTCTTTATAGACTTCTCTGCAATACAGATTAGCACCATTGCCTATGACAAAAGCAATATCACTTTCATTGTTTTTAATGATATCTCTTATGTCTTCAACTGTTTTAAAGCTTTTATTATTGCCAATACTCATAGATTAGTATTCATTATAGCAGGAGCTTGCTCTTTCTCCAACAGGAATATTATATCATAAAGGTAGAAAAATTAAACAATGCAACAATAAACCTCTAAGAGACTGGCTTTTAACTTGCCTTTTTAAAAGCCGATGCTATTTCTATCCCAAATGGACAAAGGAGGCACAAGTCCACCTCTTTCCGCTGCTGTTTATTCTTTCTTTGGCAGATAAACAGTTTTTTATACCTTTGCAGCCGCAAACGGGGAGAGATGGCAGAGTGGTCTAATGCGCCCGTTTGGAGGGCGGGTTGACGGGTAACCGTCACTAGAGTTCGAATCTCTATCTCTCCGCAACACAACAGCAGGAGGTTGTAAATCAAAAGTTTACAACCTCCTTTATTAATAAACGGGACAGAAACGGGACAGTGACGACGTTCTAATAATGCGTAGTTCTAAAAATAGGATGGGCTCACGCCTGTCTAATAGATTTCTTATTTCAGATATTAAAATCATTGTCTAGCTTTGTCATATCAAATTTCAAGTTTTACAAAATTCTGAAGAGCTGAAACAAGCGTATGGCAATTATTGAAAAAGCACCTTCCGCAATTTTTAAAGACACTAAACCACATTGCTATCTTCTGGACGGATTAAGGGGGATTGCCGCTTTGCTGGTGCTTTGGTATCACGTATTTGAAGGTTATCAATTTGCAGGTAATCAGCCTATTATAAAAGGAATAAATCACGGTTACCTTGCTGTAGATTTCTTTTTTATCCTATCGGGTTTTGTAATCAGCTACGCATACGATGACCGCATACGTAACACAATAACCTTAAAAAATTTCTTTAAGCGCAGGTTGATACGTCTGCATCCAATGGTAATAATTGGCGCAGTCATAGGAGCAGTTACTTTCATTATTCAAGGTTCCGTGCGCTGGGATGGAACACATGTGGCAACATCGGCCGTAATGGTAGCTTTGCTTTGTGCAATGTTTTTTATCCCGGCAGTGCCGGGAGCATCCAATGAGGTCCGCGGCAACGGAGAGATGTTTCCGCTCAACGGCCCATCATGGTCTTTGTTTTTTGAGTACATAGGAAATATAATGTATGCATTATTTATTTGCAGCATGTCCAAAAAAGCGCTGCGCATACTAACAATTTTCTTAGGTCTGATGCTATGCGCATTTACTCTGTCAGATTTTTCCGGTTACGGGTGTTTGAGCGTTGGGTGGACATTAAATGGCGTTAACTTTATTGGCGGATTATTAAGAATGCTATTTCCGTTTTCGCTGGGAATGCTGATACATCGCAACTTTAAACCGCTAAAGATTGGCGGTGCATTTTGGATTTGCTCCATAGTCTTGCTTTTGTTGTTTTTTGTGCCGTTTATTCCTGGAGTCAAACCGCTATGCTTCAATGGACTATATGAAATGTTCTGCATCGCGATAGTTTTCCCTCTCCTTGCATGGCTCATCCGGAACAAATATTACACGTTTGGAGAAACATGGCAGGTAGCAATTTGCCTTGTGATAATCAATGTAATACTGGCTTATGTCTGCTTAAAGTTTTATGATGAGCCTGTACGAAAGTGGCTTGCCAAACGCTTTCTGAATTAATATCCAAAACGTTCCGCGGCCATATCCATGCCCTTTATAATCTCCACTCCGAATGGGCACCTTTCCTGACATGCTCCGCACTTAACACATTCTGATGCGTGGTGAGCAAGCAACTTGTAATGTTCACGGACAGTTTCAGGGACAGCGTTTTGCTCTCCGTATTTCTCTGAATTCCTTGACTTTACAAGATTGTAAAATTTATTCACACTTGCTATTTCAATGCCGGCCGTACATGGAGCACAGTGGCCGCAATACATGCAATGACCCTTCCACGTAAATTTTTTCATAGTGGAAATTGCAGAGGCGTAATCCCTTTCTTTCTCCGTGGCAGAGCACCAAGCAATTGCAGATTTCATTTCATCCGTGTTCTTGCACCCCACCATAACGGCAGAAACCGCCGGTCTTGTAAGTGCATAATTTATAGCTTGTACCGGAGTCAGGGCCTTGCCAAAAGGAGAGTCAAGTTCGTTCAAAATATCGCCTCCGCCATATACCTTCATTACATCAATTCCAACACCAAGTCTCTCACAAGTTTCATATAATTTCTCACGGTCTGCATCAATATTTTGCAGGCCGCTTTTATAATGCTCCTCCGCCCACAAATCCTCTACCACTTCCGTTGCCGGCTGCAAATCATAACAAGGATTTATTGAGAACATCAGCACATCTATAATACCCGTCTCCACAGCCATTTGCGCCACCTTAGGATTGTGGCTGCTAATTCCAATAAAATGAATCTTCCCCTCCCACTTATACTGTTGAGCAAGCTTAACAATTTCTCCATCAAATACTTTATGGAAATCTTTCTCCGTATCTATATAGTGAATCATCCCAACATCCACATAATCAGTTCCCAGCCTGGTCAGCAAATCATCAAAAGAACGTTTCGTTTTATTTATATTGCGGGAACGCAAGTACTGTCCCTTCTCCCAGATAGAGCACAGATGCCCCTGGACAATAAATTTATCTCGTCTCCCGGCAATAGCCTTTCCAAGATTAGAGCGCAAATCGGGATTTGACGCATATAAATCAAAAAAATTTATCCCGGCTTCTTCCGCAAAATCGAAATCCTTCACAACATCTTCTTCCCTCTTGCCCGCAAAACCTTCGCATCCAAGAGCTATTGTACTGACATCCAGACCTGTGCGGCCAAGTTTATTATAAATCATAGTTATAGATTTTGTGGCTTCAAATTTAACGCATTTATTAATCATGTTATAATTAAATTCACGAACTTGCGTCCGTAATGAAAATGATATATCAAGCAATATTTTTTATTGTACTCGCCGTATGTGCGCCGGCCGAAAAAATTATTGGTCAGCAAAGAGTACCCGTCCCCTATTATCAAAAAATTGACAAGCTGCACAATACCAGCAATATCCAGACAGGCAAGACATTTATCAAATCTCTTGACACCGTCGGTTTTTACAACGTGCGTGGGGAATATATTTCAATTAATCCCAACGGGATACGTCGCAGAGACTCCCTTATTGTTATGCAAATATTGAATGGAAACGTACCTGATTCCATGAAGTATTTCAAAAAAATAATTTTCACGACAGATATTGTTGACAGCATTCCAATTCTGCACCGCAAGCACATAGTTGAAATCCAGGTACTTCCGGATTATTTAACTGTCGGGACAAATGAAGATTTTATAAGAATGCCAATGACACCTCAAGCGGCAATTGAAATAGCAGACTCTCTATACTGCTCTTTGCCAACAGCTTATCTGGTTGATAAAATTGCAGATGCGGCAGAGGGTTCAATTGAGCCGTTTCCTTTCAGGCCCGTAAAAGACAGAAACTGCCAGCCATACGTTTTTGAGGACAGCAACAATGCAATAAATGAACTGTTCAAAGTTAAAGGTTATCACTTTGGACAGATTATAAGCGGCCTAAAGAAGGATTTGATATTATCCTGTAAAACAAACTATTACAGAGAACTAAAAGATGGAGATTCTGCTTCATTTGCAGCTAATGGTTATACTCCTGAGGGAATATCAAGATATGAGACAATATATGGATGGCGCCAGGAAAACGGGAAAAATATTCAGCCGTCATACAGCAAGCATGTAAATTGGTATGTAGATTATAGCCATGGAATTCGTCTGATATACAGGATAATCAAAATAGATGGCAAGAAGTATGATATTTATGATGTCCTACAAAACTCTAAACTTTATCGCATAATAAGTGATGAAAAAGAATACATGCACAAGTATCTCCTGCAAAAACACTCATTTTCAAAAGAATAAGAAGCTTACAAAGGCTCTGTAGTAAAAATTTCCGGAAAGTTTTGCAACAAAAAATCTATTTGTCCGTCTAACAAGCAGAAAGAAGAAATTAAAATAAAATACTACAGATATGAAAACACGTACATTAATTTACACAGTTGCCATAGCAGCTATTATGATGCCGGCAGCAATTAATCCATCTGAGGCAAGTGCAAAAAATCACAAAACCAGTGACCTATATACAAATTGCACTAATTTGAATAACAGTACTTTTACCTGCTCTCAACTTACAGAGGACAAAAATAATGAGAATGCCTGTCGGGCAGAATTTGATAAAAAACTTAAAAAGTTTGACAAGCTTACAACAAGACTGGCAAATGAAAATGACCGTGATTATCAAAGACTGGCAAAGGAGTTTAATAAGATGATTGCAGAGTACCAGGCACTGCCGGAAAATGTAAAAAAATACTATCGTGATGACAGAGATTACATTTTATACGGACTTTATCACAATCTTGCATGCTACAACGCAAAAATTGGAAATCAGAAAATTGCTCTTGCAGCAATGGATGAAGCAGCAAAATACAGTCACGAGTCTTATAAATGGGATAGAAAGTTATTGTGCCACAATTTTGAAAAATCAACTAATAATCAGGATGTTATAAAAATACGCTAACACTTTTTGGCAATAGCGATAAACTGTAAACAATTATGAAACAGACATTTTTGCAAAGTTGTGCCACAACGGTGATACTTTTAATGTTACCTTTTCTGGCAAACGCACAGAACTCCAAAAATCAAAATAGGACAGTGCAAACGGCTAAAGGCCAGACTATAGACACACTGGCTTTGCAAAATTTTGATGAAGTAATAAAAGATTTTGATACCGCAGTTACTGCGCAAGGCAAATCTAAAAGCCATGATTATAAGCTACTTGCAAAAGAGTACAATGATTTTTATGCAAAGTACAAGGCTCTGCCGGAAAGAATAAAAAAATACTATCGGGAGGAAAAAGGATTTGACTTTAGCGGAATATATTATAACCTAGCCTGTTACAACGCAAGAGTTGACAACAAGCAGATTGCGCTTGCCGCAATTGACAGCGTTGCAAAATATGGCACCGAGTCTTACAGCTGGGCAATGAAAGATGAGGATCTTACCTCTTTGAGGGGAGAGAAAAAGTTTAAGGAGGCAATGGCAGCATTAAGAGAAAAGACTGATTATCAGCATATTTTACAGCAATCAGCCTCTTATGCTCCCGACAGTGTAAAGTTTCATTTTACCTATGCCAATCCGGATGACAGCAATCTTGTACGCGTTAGGATGAAATTTAATTTGGACAGCATTACGGGCAACGGAGACGAGATTTCTAAAATTGAGAAACTTATGTATTGGGTTCACAACACAATCCGCCATGACGGACAGCACGGAAATCCCTATCCTTATAACGCAATAGACATGATGGAGTCTTGCAAGAAAAGCGGAAACGGCTTGAATTGCAGAGGATTGGCAATGCTTTTAAATGAGTGTTATCTGGCAATGGGATTCAAATCCCGATATGTTACTTGCCTTCCAAAGATTTACATTAATGATTGCCACGTAATTAACTCTGTATATTCCAATACATTGCACAAATGGATTTGGATGGACCCAACATTTGCGGCATTCATGATGGATGAAAATTTCAATTTGCTTTCAATAGAGGAAGTACGTGACAGGTTTAAAGATGGACGTACAGTGAGGCTTAATGATGACGCTAACTGGAACGGAAGTAAAGAATCACAAGAAGCATACTTTAACTATATGTCCAAAAATCTTTACCACCTTGAGTGCATCTCCCATACCGGCTTTAACACAGAGACTTACACAAAAGGACATCAATACACACCTGAGGAATATGCACAACGCATATACATAGATTTATGTCCGCAGAATTACAAACCGGACAGAGGCGGCAAAGAAGAAAAGATCACAACGGACAGCAAACGGTTCTGGGAGAATCCGTATAGGTAAAAGTTAAAATAACTTGCAGCAATTAGCCCCGGTTTCTTTGATTAGATCCTGGGGCTTTATTTTCACCTGCAGCCCTCTGATGCCCGCACTAACGTAGATATAAGAGAATTGCAGACAACTGTCGTGAATAAAAGTTGGAAACTTTTTCTTCATCCCGATAGGTGAGCAACCTCCGCGAATGTAGCCTGTTGTTAGCAGCAGCTCTTTAAGCGGAATCAAATCACAGCTCTTGTTGCCTGATACCTTTGCCGCCATTTTTAGGTTAACTTCCTCATCACCGGGCACAACGCAAACAAAATGCCCCGTGCGATCACCCTTGAGAACCAGTGTTTTAAATACCTGATTGATGTCCTCTCCAAGGCTATCTGCAACGTGCTGTGCAGAGAGGTTTTCCTCATCTATCTGATACGGCACAAGCTCATACTTAATACCAGCCTTATCCAGAAGGCGAGCCGCATTTGTTTTATTGATTTTCATATTTGCAAAGTTACTAGTTGCCGCTCAAAATTGTTAATTCAAATAAAAATCTTAAATTTGAATTAATAAAAACAAACCATATGGAGAATAGTTTTAAAACCGCCGTGCTGAATAGACGTACATATTACGCAATCAGCGACAAATCGCCTGTTTCTGATGAACAGATAGAAGAAGCAATAAAGTTTGCGATTAAAAATGTGCCAAGCGCATTCAATTCACAGTCAACAAGAATAGTATTGCTTTTGCACCAACATCACAAAAAACTTTGGGAGATTACCAAAGATATTTTGCGCAAAATTGTTCCGGCAGAAGCATTCAAAAATACAGAAGCAAAAATTAACGGATCATTCGAATCAGGCTATGGGACCGTGTTGTTCTTTGAGGACCAGGCAGTTGTAGAAGGTTTGCAAAAAGCATTTGCGGCTTATGCGGACAACTTCCCAACATGGTCACAGCAGACCTGCGCAATGCATCAGTTTGCAGTTTGGACAATGCTGGAGGATATGGGTTTTGGAGCAAATCTTCAGCACTATAATCCGCTAATAGATAAAGAAGTTGCAAGAGAATGGAATATTCCCGACAGTTGGAAACTTGTAGCTGAGATGCCTTTTGGCGCACCTTCAGGAGAGCCAGGCGCAAAGGAATTCAAGCCCGTTGATGACCGCGTGAAGATTTTTAAATAGCGTCTGCTTTGCAGACTGCTAAGCAATGCGCCACAAACTTATTACAGCAAAGTCATTTGAAAAGTTTCGCTCTGGCTTACTTCTCGCTAATGATTTTCTGAGGAAAATCATTGCTCGTACGAAACGCACTCGCTCAACCTTTTTCAAATGACTTTGCTGTAATATTTCATAAACAACGAAAAATCACATGCAGTATTATACAATCACCTGCATTTTATTATCAGAATGATAACAATCATAAAGAAAGTTTCATGTCTTTGATAATATAAAACAGAAGCAACTATGAAAAATTTTAATGGTGCTTTAGGTTTATTGCTTACAATAATAATTTGTATATCTGCAAGTTGTAGCAAGGACGACATTAAGGATTACTCTAATCTTGGACCTAACAAGATTTTTTACGGTGCCAATAGAATAATGTCTGTAAATACCACCATTGACTGCAACAACGTGAATAAAATTTTGACATCTACAATCTGGTACGGCCGTTATACTACCTCTTTTAACACAAATTCTAAAGGAATTATTGACTTTGTGGATGTTTGTATTGACATTAATAAAGTTGATTTTCCCGGCGTGTCTTTTTATAAATTTGTAGGAAAAGATTCTGTTTATCTGTACAGAATAGCTGGTTCCTCAGAATATAAAAGATATGATTTTTCATACAGTGTTGATTCCAATTCAAATATTTTGAGTTTCTGCTACAAAGGGAAATCTGTAATGGAGTGGAAACTCATAGGGCTTGAAGACGGAACCATTGCAGTAGATGGCGATGACTTTGCCTTTTATGAACGGCTTACTATCAGGAAGTACTCTGGGATAAGGTCTGTTTATCGGCCCTATACTGAACATGGGCTGCATCTTTCCAGTATTAGGCAAATAATGTCAGAAGCATTGCCTGTTGATGTTTGGAATTCCAAATATCCGGCACTTACTGACTGGACGGAGAGCTGGGAATAATCTTCATAATCAGTCCTGTAGAAGCGGGAGTAAACGTCTAGTATTGTTGCGATGGACTCCACTTACGGGCTATACCTATAACTAAGATTTAAGAATTCTGTCAAATATTCATAATTAAATAAATCCATGAAAAGAATTAGTGGTGCTTTAGTTTTATTGCTTACAATAATAATTTGTATATCTGCAAGTTGTAGCAAGGACGACATTAAGGATTACTCTAATCTTGGACCTAACAAGATTTTTTACGGTGCCAATAAAATAATGTCTGTAAATACAACCATTGATTGCAAAAGCTTGAATAAAATCTTGACATCTACAATCTGGTACGGCCGTTATACTACCTCTTTTAACACAAGTTCTAAAGGAATTATTGACTTTGTGGATGTTTGTATAGACATGAACAAAGTTGATGATCCCGCCGTGTCTTATTACAAATTTGTGGGAAAAGATTCTCTTTATCTGTACAGAAGAACTATAGGTGCCCCTGAATATAAAAGATATGATTTGTCATACAGTGTTGATTCCAATTCAAATATTTTGAGTTTCTGCTACAAAGGGAAATCTGTAATGGAGTGGAAACTCATAGGGCTTGAAGACGGAACCATTGCAGTAGATGGCGATGACTTTGCTTTTCACGGAATGCTTACTACCAGGAAGTACTCTGAGATAAGAACCGTTTATCGGCCCTATACTGAACATTTTTCGAATGTAGGAAAAACAGAAGCAGTGTCAGATGCAAAAACAAAGATGTCAGAAGCATTGCCTGTTGATGTCTGGAATTCCAAATATTCGCCATACCCTGACTGGACGGAGAGCTGGGAATAATCTTCATAATCAGTCCCGTAGAAGCGGGAGTAAACGTCTAGTATTGTTGCGATGGACTCCACTTACTGACTATACCTATAACTAAGATTTAAGAATTCTGTCAAATATTCATAATTAAATAAATCTATGAAAAGAATTAGTGGTGTTTTAGTTTTATTTCTTACAATAATAGTTTGTATATCTGCAAGTTGCAGTAAGGATGACATTAAGGATTACTCTAATCTTGGACCTAACAAGGTTTTTTACGGTGCCAATAAAATAATGTCTGTAAATACAACCATCAACTGCAACAGCTTGAATAAAATCTTGACAGCTACAATCTGGTACGGCCGTTATACTACCTCTTTTAACACAAACTCTAAAGGAATTGTTGACTTTGTTGATGTCTGTATAGACATGAACAAAGTTGATGAGCCCGACGTGTCTTATTACAAATTTGTAGGAAAAGATTCTGTTTATCTGTACAGAATAGCTGGTTCCTCAGAATATAAAAGATATGATTTTTCATACAGTGTTGATTCCAATTCAAATATTTTGAGTTTCTGCTACAAAGGGAAATCTGTAATGGAGTGGAAACTCATAGGGCTTGAAGACGGAACCATTGCAGTAGATGGCGATGACTTTGCCTTTTATGAACGGCTTACTATCAGGAAGTACTCTGGGATAAGGTCTGTTTATCGGCCCTATACTGAACATGGGCTGCATCTTTCCAGTATTAGGCAAATAATGTCAGAAGCATTGCCTGTTGATGTTTGGAATTCCAAATATCCGGCACTTACTGACTGGATGGAGAACTGGGAATAATCTTGTAGTTACGTAGCAGGCGGCTAAGCAATGCGCCACAAACTCATTACTTAATGATTATTACAGGCGTTTAAGCTTAACGGTAAAGTGACGCATAAGAGGAGCCTCCCACTCTATTGCAACACCATGAGTTATAGACTCCCTCCTGTCATAAACATTCTTAAGGGCAGCAGCAATAACATCCATGTGGTTGTCTGTATAAACTCTTCTTGGAATAGCCATCCTTAAAAGATCTAGTCCTCCAAAACGATTCTGTCTTGTAACGGGATCTCTGTCTGCCAAGATATAACCTATCTCACAAGCTCTTACGCCCGCCTCAAGATACAGTTCGCAAGTTAAAGTCTGTGCAGGAAATTCCTCTTTAGGAACATGAGTCAAGACTTTATCCGCATCTACAAAAATTGCGTGACCGCCGGCAGGACGCTGATAAGGAATTCCGTATTCATCCAATTTATCCGCAAGATGCTTTACCTGATGTATTCTTGTATTAAGCATATCAAACTCTGTATTTTCCTCAAGACCAACAGCTAACGCATTCAAGTCACGTCCATTCAAACCGCCGTACGTAATATATCCTTCAAACGGAATGCAGAACATTTTTGCCCCTTCATACCAATCTTTATTATTAGTAGCAATGAAGCCTCCCATATTCACGATAGCATCTTTTTTAGCACTCATTGTCATACCGTCTACATAAGAGAACATCTCCAGTGCAATCTCCTTAATTGTCTTATTTTCATACCCTTTCTCACGCACCTTAATGAAATATGCGTTCTCTGCAAAACGAGCGGAATCCATCACAATTGGAACGCCGTACTTTTTGCACATAGCACTTGTTTCCCTTATATTTTGCATGCTGACAGGCTGACCTCCAACTGTATTATTAGTAACTGTCAGGACCATAAAAGGCACATTTCCTTTATTTTCAGAGAGAACTTGTTCCAATTTTTCTATGCTGACATTCCCCTTAAAAGGAATCTCCAGCTGCGTATCTTTAGCCTCATCTATAGTAACATCTATTGCTTTTGCTTTGCGGCTTTCTATGTGACCTTTGGTAGTGTCAAAGTGAGCGTTGCCGGGAATCACATTACCAGGCTTTACCAAATAAGAGAATAAAACATTCTCTGCGGCACGGCCTTGATGAGTTGGTATCACGTATTTAAAACCTGTGATTTTCTGAACTTCGGCCTCAAACATATAGAAAGAGGTTGCGCCTGCATAACTCTCATCTCCAAGCATAAGCGCAGCCCATTGGCCTTGGCTCATAGAGCCTGTTCCTGAATCTGTAAGCAAGTCTATATAAACTTCTTCAGCTTTTAATTGAAATACGTTATAGTAAGCTTTTTTAAGCCACTCCTCGCGTTCTGCGCGGGTGCTTTTTCTAAGGGGCTCAACCATCTTTATTTTCCAAGATTCCGCAAATGGCAATTCCATAATATCTATTTTTTAAAGTTTTACAACATTTTGTTATGCAATTTAAAAAAATATTACATAAAACAATAACAATCAAAGTAAATTTTAGAATTTTGATTACAAACTAGTTTACAGAGCACAATGTTTGGGCATTATTTTGATTGGTAAAATTATAACTTTGTGAAAAGTTTAAATAGATATGAACGGTTGCTTTAAATCTTTCACATGCCTGGCTGTTATTTGTATTTTGTTGCCGGCGTCATTGTCAAATTCTGCGATTGCGCAGAACAAAAGAGCTCTTGTGTTTGGAAAGATGCAGAAGGATTCTTCCGGCTTATTACTTACAGCAGAGCCTGTTACACTTCCAAATGGTTGGAAGCTTACCCCTGCAGGAAAGCAATTCAAACTTGGAGATCTGCCTTTAAACATGGCCGTATCTCCGGACCAAAAATGGATTGCAGTTACAAACAACGGTTATGGCAGACAGTGCCTGCAATTGTTCAGCACAAAGAAAGAATCTGAGACGGACAATGTCACAATAAATATGAGCTGGTATGGTCTCTGCTTTTCTCCCGACAGTAAAACTCTTTATGCATCAGGGGGTAATGAGAATAAAATCAGAATTTATTCTATCAGTCAGGAAAGCAAGCTAAAACAAACTGACAGTATTGTAATGGGAGACCCATGGCCAAATCACATCAGCCCGGCCGGCATGGTTATATCTAAAAAATATGGTAAGCTGTTGGTAGTTACAAGAAGAGACAACAGCATATACGTTTATAATATTGCCACTAAAGAGCTGATATCCAAGACCTCTGCTGGGAGCGAATGTTATGATATTGTTCTCTCAAAGGATGAAGAAAATGCTTACGTATCATGCTGGGGCGGTAAGAAAGTTAGAACGTGGAATTTAAAAAGAGGATCTTGGACAAAGAGCTATGATGTTGGTAATCACCCTAATGAGCTATGTCTTGGTAAAAACGGCAACAGACTTTTTGTTGCAAATGCAGATGATAACACAGTCTCCGTAATCAATTTAAATGAGAAGAGAGTTGAGGAGACTTTAAATACTGCAATATTTTTAAATTCACTGTCGGGAAGCACAACTAATGGACTTGCAGTCTCTCCAAAGGGGGAGAAACTTTACATAGCAAATGCGGATAATAACTGTGTTACAGTTTTTGACATTTCAAAAGCAGGAGAGAGCAAATGCCTGGGATACATACCCGTAGGGTGGTACCCCACAAATATTAAATGCACACAGGGCAAATTGTGGGTGACAAACGGAAAGGGCTTAAAGTCTGCACCTAATCCTTTTGGACCGGAGCCTGCAGATGTACATGAAAATTTTGGACATCACTCTGGAGATGCAAATAAAACTCAGGGGATTGAGTATATAGCCGGATTGTTTTTGGGGGCGCTGTCAGAAATTGATTTGCCTTCTGAGGCTCAGCTTGCCGAGTACACAAAACAAGTATTATCCAATGTGCCTAATAATCAGAATAGTGACCTTGCGTCAAAAAATGAGCCGGGCAATCCGATTCTATCAAAAGCGGGAGACACAAGTAAAATTAAATATGTTTTTTACATCATACAGGAAAACAGAACTTATGACCAAGTGCTTGGAGATATAAAAAGCGGCAACGGAGATTCCTCTCTTGTACTATTTGGAGAGAATATAACACCTAACCATCACGCTATTGCAAAAGAGTTTGTTTTGCTGGATAATTTTTATGTTAACGCAGAGGTGAGCTGTGACGGACACAACTGGACTGTAGGAGGTTACGCAAATGACTTTTTGGAAAAGACATGGCCTACCTATTATAGCGGAAGAGGTGATTATTATGCAGGAGAAGGAGGCCAGGAAATGGGCAACAACACCAGCGGTTTCATTTGGGATATGTGTAAAAAAATGGGGGTTTCATATCGCTCCTACGGAGAATTTGTATCCAGAAAAAAAGGGGTGATAAAACCATCTGTTCCATCTCTTGCCGGGCATTTTAGTAAAACATTTGAGCCTTGGAATCTTAATGTAAAAGATACTGTAAGATTCCGTCAATGGCGTAAAGACTTTGATTCTCTGCTTGTTGAAAATGCATTGCCGCATTTTATGATTATCAGAATGCCGAATGACCACACCAGCGGCATGTCTCTTGGCAAGAGGACGCCATTTGCGTATGTGGCGGATAATGACATGGCTGTCGGGATGCTGATAGATCATTTAAGCCACTCTCCTATCTGGAAAGAGAGCGTTGTTTTTATTGTTGAAGATGATGCGCAAAACGGTGCGGATCATGTGGATGCTCACAGAAGTCCTTGCTATATTGCAGGAGGATTTGTAAAGCGCGGATTTGTAGATCACACCCCTTACACAACAACTTCCGTTCTGCGTACAATGGAATTGATACTTGGATTACCTCCTATGACTCAACATGATGCAAGCGCGCGCCCAATGTGGAGATGCTTCTCTTCCGTTGCAGATACCACTACATTTCACTACCGCACTTCCAACATAAATTTGGATGACAAAAACTTTAAAAAAGATAAGTGGCAAGCTATGTGTGAAAAATATAGTTTCAATAAAGAGGATGCTGTGCCGGATGTTGAATTCAATCAAATGCTTTGGCATGCAATAAAAGGAGACGGAACTCCTTATCCTGCAATAAGACGCTCCGCCTTTCTAACATATACAAAAGATAACGATGACGATTAAAAAAAAACCCGCAGAAAAACCGCGGGCTTTTTTTTTATAATCTATTATCGTTTAGATAACACCCTGATCAAGCATAGCGTGAGCAACCTTCATAAAGCCGGCGATATTGGCACCCTTAACGTAGTTAATATAACCACCTTTCTCTGTGCCGTATTCAACGCAAGCATTATGGATGCTCTCCATAATTGAATGAAGTCTGTCATCAACCTCTTTAGCAGTCCAGCTGATATGCTCAGCATTCTGAGTCATCTCAAGACCTGAAGTTGCAACACCACCGGCGTTAACAGCCTTTCCTGGAGCAAACAAAATCTTTGCTTTCTGGAATGCCTCAATAGCTGCAGGCTGGCAACCCATGTTAGAAACCTCGGCAACTGCCCAAGTTCCGTTCTTAAGAAGTTCTTTAGCATCAGCCTCTGAAACCTCATTCTGATATGCGCAAGGAAGAGCAACATCACATTTAACACTCCAAGCTTTCTTTCCGGCAATAAACTTAGACTCAGAAGGGAATTTCTTTGCAAATGGAGCAACGATGTTTTGGTTAGTAGCTCTTAAATCAAGCATGAAATCAATCATCTTCTCGCTCATTCCCTCAGGGATAGAGATAACGCCGTCCGGTCCGGAAATAGCAACAACCTTAGCACCTAGCTGAGAAGCCTTTGTGCAAGCGCCCCATGCAACATTACCAAAGCCGCTGATGGCAACCTTAAGACCTTTGATATCCTTTCCTGCCTTGTGAAGCATGTGCTGAGTAAAATAAAGAGCTCCAAAACCTGTAGCCTCAGGACGAATAAGTGAACCGCCCCATAGCTGGCCTTTGCCTGTCAAAACTCCTGTGTTATACTCTCTTGCAAGCTTCTTGTACATTCCGTACATGAAACCAATCTCTCTTCCGCCAACTCCTATATCGCCTGCAGGTATATCTGTATCCTTGCCAATAACTCTCCACAATTCCATCATGAATGCCTGGCAGAATCTCATAACCTCATTATCGGATTTTCCAACCGGATCAAAGTCAGAACCGCCTTTGCCACCGCCCATAGGAAGTGTAGTAAGTGAATTCTTAAATGTCTGCTCAAAGCCCAAGAACTTTAAGATAGAAAGGTTTACAGAAGGGTGGAATCTTAGTCCGCCTTTGTAAGGTCCTATAGCGCTGTTGAACTGAACGCGATATCCGCTATTAACTTGGATCTCGCCTTTATCGTCAAACCAAACAACTTTGAAAGAGAATATTCTTTCAGGAATAACAATTCTCTCTACAATTTTTGCTTTTTCAAACTCAGGATGTTTGTTGTACTCTTCCTCTATTGATTCAAGTACTTCTTTAACAGCCTGAAGATACTCTTTTTCCTGGCCGTACTTCTTCTCCAAGTCCGCCATTATTTTTGCTGCTTTCATATAATTATGAATTTTTAATGTTAAAACTATGTTAAATAAAAAAAATATTCTTAAAATTTTTCAAATCACGACAGTCTCTGCAATCAAATTTTCTGCCAGATTCCAAAAAGTGTGCTAATTTATAACCTTTTTTAATACAATATACTTTTAGGCCAAAACTTATTTCACAACCCACGTTGCACCGCTGTGAAGAAGGTCATCCATGCATTTAATTTTAGCCTTGGACTTAACCTGGTCAATCTGGGCATAAATGCTGTCATCATACGTTTTATCTGCCACATCTCTTATAACTCCAAGAGCTACAGGATATTCCGGGTATTTCATATCTACAAGCATGCTATGAATTCCAAAGTTGTCATCCTTAGAGTTATGTACAAGAATGTCTTTCTCAGAAATGCCATTCTCTCCAAGTTTAACAACCTTAAGTTTTAAGCCGTCAAGAATTATACCTTTATCTTTGTCCTTGCCAAAAATCATAGGCTCGCCATCCTTAAGAATAATTGTTCTGTCTGCACGAACCTCTCTATCAGAAATATCCTTATGAGTTCCGTTATTGTAAATCATACAGTTAACAAGCATCTCAATAACAGAAGTTCCGTCATGTAAGGCTGCCCTAACCATAATTTCCTGATTAAGAGCCATTTCTGAATCCAGACTTCTTGCAAAGAAAGTACCTCTTGCTCCAAGTACAAGTTCACCCGGATTAAAAGGATACTCGATTGTACCATAAGGAGAAGTCTTTGTAACCATACCGTATTTGGAAGTTGGAGAGTACTGTCCCTTTGTTAATCCGTATATTCTGTTGTTAAACAGGATGATATTGGTATCAATATTTCTTCTGATAGCATGAATGAAATGGTTTCCTCCTATTGCAAGAGCGTCTCCGTCTCCGGTCATCTGCCAAACGGAAAGATGAGGATTTGCAACTTTAATTCCGGTTGCAAGAGCAGAAGCTCTTCCGTGAATTCCGTGGAATCCATAAGTATTCATGTAATAAGGGAATCTGCTGGAACAACCTATTCCTGAAACAAATACAAACTGTTCCTTGCTATATCCCCTGGCCTCGCAAACCTCAGGCATTGCCCTCAAAACAGATGCAAGAACCGCGTGGTCTCCGCAACCCGGGCACCACTTAACTATTTGATCACTTTTAAAATCTTGTTGTGTATATTTCATATCAAATCCTCCTTATTTAAGATTCTTAACAGCCTCTACAATATCATGAACCATAAATGGTTGTCCTTGAACTTTATTGAATTGATCATACTTAAACTGCGGAAGTTTTGCGCGCAGATAATCTACAAATTGTCCACAGTTAAGTTCGCATACAAGAATCTTCTTAAACTTCTTAAATACCTCTGCAGTATTTTTTGGAAGCGGGTTGATATAATCAAACTCTGCAAAGCCTATTTTCTTTCCCTCTTTAAGCAATTGAGTAGTAGCCGTATACAGATGTCCAAAAGTCCCGCCAAAACCAACTAAAAGAATGTCACCCTCTTTCTCACCGATAGTTTCCAAGGCAGGAATAAAATCTGCCATGGCAGCAACTTTAGCGGCACGGGCGGCAACCATTCTTTCATGATTCTCAGGATCAGATGATAGCGGGCCAGCAGGAGATTTCTCCAAGCCGCCTACTCTGTGCTCAAGTCCCGGAGTTCCCGGAAGAGCCCAGTTTCTTACAAAGGTTTTTGGATCTCTCTCATAAGGTTTGAACTTGCCATCGCTCTTTGTAACGATAGGAGGTTTAATGTCTGGATAATCTTTCATATAGGGAATCTTCCAAGGCTCATTGCCATTTCCAAGATAACCTTCTGATAAGAAAATTACCGGCATCATATGTTCCATTGCAAATTTACCTGCATAGTAAGCTGCTCTAAAACAGTCAGATGGAGTGCGTGCGCACATAACCATAATTGGGCACTCGCCGTTTCTTCCGTAAAGAGCCTGATCCAAATCCGTCTGTTCCGTTTTTGTAGGAATACCGGTAGAAGGACCGCTTCTCTGAACGTCAACAATAACAAGAGGAAGTTCTGTCATACATGCAAGTCCCATTGCCTCAGACTTTAAAGAAAGTCCGGGACCGGAAGTTGTTGTAACTGCCATACTGCCTGCGTAAGCGGCTCCAATTGAAGTACAAATACCTGCAATCTCATCCTCGCACTGCATTGTTACAACTCCAAGCTCTTTATGAACTGCAAGTTCCTCTAGAATTGCAGTGGCAGGGGTGATAGGATATGAACCTGCAAATAAAGGTCTTCCAGATTTTTCAGAAGCTGCCATAAGACCCCATGCAGTTGCCTGGTTTCCACTTACGCTCCTATAAGTTCCCGGATCAAGTTTTGCCGGCTCAATAGTATAAGTATTACCAATTGCGTGAGTGTTGTGAGCATAATTATAACCGTCATTAAGTACCTTAATATTAGGAGCAATAAGGTCCGGCTTCTTTGCAAACTTTTTCTTTAAATAATCCTCTGTGAAATTAAGAGGGCGGCTGAACATAAAATAGCACATACCCAGTGTAAAGATGTTTTTGCATCTTACAATTGACTTTGGATCTAGACCGCTATCCTTAAGGCTTTCCTTAGTAAGAGAAGTAATAGGAGCCCATATTACATTGTAATCTTCTAGCTGTAACTCTTTTACAGGATCCATTGTCTTAAATCCGGCCTTCTCCAGACCTTGTTCATCAAAAGAGTCCTGGTCCAGTATAATGCTTCCACCCGGTTTTGCAAACTTAGCGTTTGCCATCAAAGCGGCTGGATTCATTGATACCAGTACATCTGCCAAATCACCGGGCGTTTTTACATTTGCCTGTCCGACATGCACTTGAAAACCAGAAACTCCGGACACAGTTCCCTGTGGAGCGCGGATTTCTGCAGGATAATCGGGGAATGTTGAAATCTCATTCCCATATAGAGCGGAAGCATCTGCAAACAGAGTACCTGTAAGCTGCATGCCGTCGCCGGAATCACCTGTGAATCTGATGACCACATCCTGTGCATCTATTACCTTGTGTTCCATGTTTTTTATTTAAATCTAAAATTATATTAATATCAAGAAAATTCTTTTCATTTTCCCCCCTGCACGGGAATGGCAAATATAGGTAATTTAATAATAGATTACAAGAACAATGAAACAAATCTGTTACAAAAATCAAGAAACACTAACAATCTGCTTACAGATTTGATTAACAGTTAATTGCAATAAAATAAAAAAAGGGCATCCTTGTTTGGACGCCCTTTAAATGTCATTTTCTTTACCTATCTCGCAGCTGGTTTTGTATCAGCAGCCTGCTGACCAAACTGAGTTGGTTTTGTCTTGCTTGCAGGAATCTTCAATTCCGCTTTGCAAAGAGGAAGGATATCCTCGCTCTGAGCTTCATTAAGATAAATTATTGAACCTACGGAAGTATCAAATATGTAAGTAAATCCGTGAGCTTTTGCAATCTTGTCAATAGCAGCCTGAGCCTTCTCCGCAAGAGGTCCCATCAAAGTCTCATTACGATTGCTCAAATCTTTCTGAGCCGTATCGCTGAACTGCTGCAAGCGTTGTTGCAAATCATTCAATTCCTGTGTTTTAGCATCTAATATAGGTTGACTCCACTTGCCTTTGTTGTCTTGATAAGCTTTTGCCTTTGTATTAAAGTCATTCTGCATTCCGCTAAAAGTATCTTCCAAATCATTCTGATACTTCTGCATCTTTACAACAGCAGAATCTCTTTCCGGCATAAGAGCTACAAGCAACTGAGAATTAATGTGGCCAAACTTAAATGATTGCGCTGATGCCTTTCCGGGAACCATGGTAACCGCAAGAGCGGCAAAAGCTACTGTCAGCAGTGTTAAAATTTTCTTCATGTTATTTAAAATTATATTATTTATTTGTCTTCTGAATTCATGATCCCGACAGCTTTCAACAAATTAACTGTCAAAGTTTTACCTAGCATTAAGCTTGTTTATCACAACGCTGCTTAAATCGCTCTCCGCATTTGTATAAACAACTCCCTTCAAAGCAGAGACATCAAAGATAATCATAAAATCTCCTTCTGCCGCTACTTCATTAATAGCCTTTTGAATTTTTTCCCTTATCGGCCCCAGAAGTTCATCAGATTTCTTCTGCATTGTACCATCTTGTCCAAAATAAGATTTCTGCAAATCTTTTGCTGCTTTCTCATTTTGAATTATCTCATTCTCTTTTATTTGTCTCTGAGCAGTATTCAGAGCCGATTTCTGCTGCTGGTAAGAATTGTAAAGTTTCTCAATAGACGCATATTCATTATCAACCTTTGCTTTATACTGCTCGTTAAGGGTTTCAAGTTTTTCCTTTGCAACTTTGTACTCCGGCAGTGCCTCCAAAATTGTTTCTGTGTTTACATATCCGGTTTTCTGGGCATTTGCAACAAGTGCAGTCTGTGAGGTAATAACCTTGGGATTAACAACTCCCTTCTTTACATAAACCTTATTTGATTGAGCGCAAAGCGGCATTGTGCAAAAAACAGTTAAAGCCGCAATTGATATTAATTTTTTCATAAAAGTTCCTCCTACATTAAAACTATTTATGTTTATTATCATTTAAAAATGTAGTTCTCAATATATTAGAACCATCTTTAAATCACCTAAAACTGTTGTCCTATCAAGAAATGGAACTGACTGCCGCCCCTCTTTTGATTCTCATTAGGTACCGGATCAAATCCATAACCCCAATCTACTCCAAGCATTCCAACAACCGGAAGCATTACTCTTACACCAACACCCATTGACCTCTTTATTTGGAACGGATTAAAGTCAGAAATATTCTCCCAGCAATTACCTCCCTCCATAAATGCAAGTGCATAAATTGTTGACTGAGGCTGTAATACAACAGGGTACCTCAGCTCAACTGTAAATTTATCATATACGTGGCCAACATAGGCATTGCCCCTTATAGGAGTCAAAGAATAGTTTGAATATCCTCTAAGTCCGATGATATCAGAACCATACGTATTATACCCGCTCATTCCATCACCGCCAACCTCAAACCCTTCAAACGGAGAATACAACGCTTTCTTGTAATAGCCTAAATATCCCCAGTTTGCAGCCGTCTTCAAAACAAGATTGCCAATCAGCTTCAGGTAAACATCCCCCTTAAAAGTCCACTTATGATACTCTATCCATCTGTATCTGTCCTGATCTGATTCCTTATTGTAATCTTCATTTGATTTATGTCCGAACAGAGAATAAGGAGGGGTAAGTTGCACACTGGCAGCAAAATCCGAGCCTGACCTTGGATAAATCGGCTGGTCTGTAGAGTTTCTCTCTAGCGTTAATGTATAACTGAAGTTATGTGAAAATCCCGTATCAAATAGGAAGTTGTAATTCCAATTGTGCAATTTATAGGTCTGCCAGCTCAACGAATGATAAAGAACAAAATAATTATCAGGCCATGACAGACGTGTTCCTAACCCCGCAGACGCGCCAAAAACCTCCATGTATTCATCTGAATTCTGATAATAATAAGATGAATTAGTCTGTCTTGTAAAGTATGTGGAAATACTAAGCGATGTTGGCTTGGTCCCAAATAGCCAAGGCTCTACAAAGCTGGCTGACAAAGCGGTATAATATGTTCCGCTGGTCTGTAGCCTGATGGACAAACTCTGTCCGTCTCCAAGAGGAACAGGCCTCCAAGCATGTTTCTTAAATATTCTCTTTATTGCAAAGTTATTAAAGCTTACTCCTAAAGTTCCTACAAACGTATTGCCTCCCCAGCCTCCGGAAAGCTCCAGCTGGCTGTTTGGTTTCTCCTCCAAATTATACGCTATATCTACGGTGCTGTTATTCTGATTGGGAATCAAACTATAACCTTTTTCAGAAGCCGCCGTCTCCGGATTGAAGTGTC
Organism: Candidatus Egerieousia sp.; assembly: GCA_035403105.1. GTDB lineage: Bacteria > Bacteroidota > Bacteroidia > Bacteroidales > UBA932 > Egerieousia. The sequence continues at coordinate 24,781 of DAONEN010000016.1, forward strand.
CTATGGAAGCAATCTCCCTTATAGATCTCTCAAAATCAGACTGTGAGAAAAGATAGCCGGGCTTTGTAAACAGCGCGCGCCTTGCAATTTTTTCTGCAGTGATATTATTGCCGTTTATAATGATTCTGCTGAACGTTGCCTGTTTGCCTTCATAAAGTCTCATCTCAACATCAACGGAATCACTCTCTATATTTTTCTCTACGGGCATGATATTAAAGAACAGATAACCGTTATCGGTATAGAGTTTTTTAACATCAGCATCTTGCTGCTTTGGATCTCCGTTCAGACGCTTGTCCATTGTAACAAGATCGTATATGTCACCCTTCTTAATTCTCAGCACAGAGTTCAACTGGTCAGCAGAGTAGACGCTGTTTCCCGTCCATGTAATATTTCTGAAATAGAACTTGTCTCCCTGGTCAAATTTAAAATCAATTTGCAATCTGTCGGGAGAAATATAATACATAGTATCTTTAAGAATTCTGGCATCTCTGTATCCCTGCTCATTAAATGTGGATATCAGACTATTCTTGTCCGTCTTAAATTCTTTTTCGTTAAACTTCTTGGATTTGAAGAAGTTAAAAAGACGCGCGTCTCTTGTCTTCTTCATTGACTTCATCAATTTCCAATCTCCAACCGCCGTATTTCCGGAAAAAGTTATTTTCTGAATTTTTACTCTTGGACCTCTGTCTATATGGAAAGTTACTCTTACCGCATTGTTGATGACTGTATCATTTTCCTGTGTAAGTTTTACGGAGCATTTTAAGAATCCCTTCTCCGCATAATATCTCTTTATGATGTCCGTGGATGACTTGACTATATAGTCTGAAAGTTCTGAACCTTTTTTAAGTTTCAGTCTCTCATCCAAATCAGATCTTTGGCCGCTGCGCACTCCCTCAAAAAGCCAGCGTGAAACCCTCGGACGTTCAACAAGACGAATACCTAAAGTGATAGTATCATTTTTCCCGATTGAATCTATGTACAGACCCGCATCTGAAAAATATCGCTGGGCCCAGATCCTTTTTAGAATGTCTGAAACGTCAGTACCCGGAATGGTAATTTTGTCTCCCTTGGAAAGTCCTGTAAATGAGATAATCTGATCCTCGCTCAGATATTTGATTCCGGTAACTTTTATGTTGCCGATGATGTAGGTTTTTGGATTATCATAGTCAACTTCCTGCGCCGCAAGGGAAATAGGAACAATGGCTAATGCCAACAATAAAAAAGCTTTTAGTAGTTTCATGTACTGCAGTTAATTTTTAAACTTTTCCGTACCTTCTCTCCCTCTTAGAGTAGGCGTCTAAAGCTTGCCGGAACTGAGTTTTGCGAAAATCGGGCCAAAGAACATCCGTAAAGTAATACTCAGTATAAGCGGTCTGCCAAAGCATATAATTGCTAATCCTCTGCTCTCCGCTTGTGCGGATAAGTAAATCCGGATCAGGTATATCAGCCGTGCTCAGATAGCTCTCGACAGCTTCCTCTGTAATCTGCTCGCCCAGATGCTTGCTCATAAACTGATTAAGCGCCTGGACAATATCCCATTTACCGCTGTAGCTAAGCATCACAACCAAGTTGGTTCCGGTGTTGCCGGCAGTAAGAGCCATACAGTCATCTATCTCTTTTACAAGGGGTTTAGAAAGCCTGGAAAAATTTCCGATAACCCTAAATCGAACATTATTTTTCATAAAAGTTGGAGTCTCAGCGGTAATGGCCTTAAGCATTATTCTCCACAACCCCTCTATCTCATCTTGAGGCCTGCCCCAGTTCTCCTCTGAAAAAGCAAAGACACTAAGATATTGTATTCCAAGTTCTACCGCCAACTCGCAGCACGCGCGCACGCTCTCCACTCCCTCTTTGTGGCCCTCAATTCTCTCTTTCCCTCTCTGTTTTGCCCAACGCCCGTTGCCGTCCATAATGATGGTAACATGTTTTGGCAATTTATTTTCTTGTGTCATTACTCTGATTTTGTGAGGGGCAAAGGTAACAAAATTATCAATTTATAAAAGCCCCTCATGTTAAGCCTATTTAAGATTGCGCTTATCTGCCCCCCAGAATAATTTCTCATTAAGAGCCTTAATGAAATTATTATCCATGGAAACCATATTCACGGAATTTGTCCCTTTGGAAATTTTAATTTTGGAATCTGTCGGGATATGAAAAAATCTATTGTCTGCAGATACAAGCGCATCTTTATTGCGGCCACTGAAGGATATTTCTATTATGGAGGTATCTGGTACAACAAGCGGTCTGATGTTAAGGTTGTGCGGCGCAATTGGGACTATCAGCAATACATTTGATTGAGGCATAACTATAGGACCGCCAACGCTTAGCGCATAGGCAGTAGAGCCTGTTGCCGTGCTAACTACAACACCATCAGCAAGATAACGCGGCAGATTTGTACCATTAACGGATATCTCCAAATCCAGCATTGCCGTTCCGTTGCGCTGAATGGAAATTTCATTTAGAGCGCAAGGATAAAAATCTGCCGGGGTATGTTCAAAATCCATCTTTAGCAAACTCCTCTTTTCTGTAGTGAATTTCTTATTCAATAACTTATCAATCCACTCATTTCCAAGAAAAACATCCGTCTCCATGTTTTTATCCGCAACACTTGCCGTTGTCAAAAATCCAAGATGCCCAAAATTGATACCCGCTATTGGAATGTTTCTGTCTCTTACCAGGGCGACTCCGTTTAAAAATGTGCCGTCACCTCCTAGAGAGAGAAAAAGTTCAGTGCCGGAGGGAATGTCATCTGCTCCAGTGAATAAATCTGCACCGTCAAGAGCATTAAGTATCGCACAACTTCCGGACACTTTTGCTTCCGTCTGTTTAATACTGTCAATCAAATAATTGTAGAATGGCTTATAAAATGCAAGCCTTATGACGGCATCCGATTTTAATCTCTGAAACAACAATCCGAGTTCCGGAAAACTCTCTTTTCCTATAGTTCTTCCAAATAATGCAATATCCATCGTTTTATTTTCCTGCAAAAAATGGCAGGACCTCATTTTTGTGCAAGTTATACATATTTTCTATATTTTTGCTCAGCGGTGCGCTGCACTGATTGTATAAAAGAATTTTATAATGCAAAAGAACAATACAAGATTAAGCGTCAATATCAACAAAATAGCAACGCTTAGAAATGCAAGAGGCGGCAACATGCCTAACCTAGTAAAATGCGCCCTGGACTGTGAGAGATTTGGTGCTCAAGGTATTACAGTACATCCTCGTCCGGATGAAAGACACATTAAGAGACAGGATGTGCTTGATTTGAGGCCTGCGCTTACTACCGAATTCAATATAGAGGGAAACCCTAAAGAGCCATTTATTGAACTGGTTCTTAAGGTGTTGCCGGAACAGGTAACGTTAGTGCCGGATGCAGAGAATGCGGTTACCTCCAACAACGGATGGGACACCGTAAAGAACAAAAAATTCTTGCAAGAGGTATGTAAAAGATTCAAAGAGGCCGGCATACGCGTCTCCATTTTTGTAAACCCCGATGTTGAAATGATAAAGAATGCTGCAGATTGCGGTTGCAATAGAGTAGAGCTTTACACAGAAGCGTACGCAAAACACTATTTTGAGAACAGAGAGGAGGCCATTGAGCCTTACTATAATGCTGCCGTAGAGGCCGTTAAATGCTCTCTTGGGTTAAACGCGGGGCATGATTTGAACCTGGACAACCTAAAATATTTTAATGAAACAATTCCTGGTCTTATGGAAGTCTCTATAGGTCACGCGCTTATATGTGACGCCCTATATTTAGGGTTGGAAAACACCATCCAGGCTTATAGAAGGCAGTTAGTATAATTTTACTATTTTTGTAGGAGATATCTGTCGCGACAGTTATTAAAAAGATTTTACATAACATTTAAATAGAAAATCAATTTCTCATGAGACAATTAAAGGTAGTATTGTGCATTGCGCTTGCAGTACTTGCATGCTCTTGCAAACAGGGTTCAAAGTCCAACCAGTCAAAGCCGATGGCTCTTCCTCCTGCGGGAAGCATTGTTTATGTACAGTTGGATACTCTTGTAAATCAGTATGATATGTTTAACGACATGAAGTCTGATCTTGAAGCCAAAGTGCAAGACATTCAAAATGACTTGCAAAGCAAAGGGAGGAATTTCCAAAGTGATGCAAGTGATTTCCAAGCTAAGATAAACAAGGGTCTTCTAACACGCGCCCAGGCAGAGGAGCAGAACCAGGTGCTTTCCAACCGCCAGTCAGACCTGCAGAATTTAAGCCAGCAGAAACAAGCTGAAATTCAGCAAGAAGAGAGTGACATGTACAACAAGATTCTGGAGTCAGTGCGCGCATACCTAAAGAAGTATAATGAGACAAAGAAGTTTGCCCTTATCCTTACAACAAGCGCAGCCAGCAACAACGTACTTGCCGGAGACGAGTCTCTGGATATCACAAATGATGTTATAGAAGGGCTTAACAATGAGTATGTTAAGAATAAAAAAAGAGACAAAGGCACGGAAGATACAAAGTCTGACGATTCCAAGTAATTAATGAAAATTGCAATACTCTCTTGCTTTTATCCCTACAGGGGCGGAATATCGCAGTTTAACACTTATTTGCTTAAAGAGCTCTCAAAAAAGCATACAGTAAAAGCATTTAACTTTAAAAGGCAATATCCGGAATTCCTATTTCCCGGCAAGACACAGTACGTAGCAAAAGATGATAATGCCGTACCCGTAGAGTCTGAAGCTCTGCTGGATACGGCAAATCCTTTTTCTTATATCCATACCGCGCGCAAGATTGCAGAGTGGAAACCGGATGTTTTAATTACGCGGTATTGGATGAGCTACTTTGCCCCGTCCCTGGGGTATGTTGCGGGTAGATTGGGCAAACGCGCATTCTCCTCAGAAGCAGCATTTTCCCATTGCAAACGCATTGCAATAATGGACAATGTAATTCCGCATGAGCATCATTTTTTTGATGCGCCGCTCACAAAATATTTTATCAGACGCAATGACGGGTTTGTCCTTCTAAGCAACGCAGTCAAGGATGATTTAATAGAGTTATCTCCTAATTCTCAATGTATTACAATTCCTCATCCGCTGTACTCCAACTTTGGGGAGCAAATAGATTCTTATGAAGCACGCAAAGCTCTAAATATCCCGGGAGCAGACCGAGGCTTTGAGAGATCATCCGTTGAGAGCAGGAAAGTTCTTCTTTTTTTTGGACTCATCAGGGAATATAAGGGTCTGGATATTTTGCTTAACGCAATGCTGCTGCTGGATAAATCCTATATGCTGGTTGTTGCCGGAGAGCCGTACGGAAGTTTTGACAAATATCAACAAATCATTGATTCACCTGAATTTGCACAGTGCAGAGATAATATAATAGTTAACACAAATTATATTCCCGACAGCGACGTAAAAAAATATTTTTCCGCTGCGGATGCATGTGTTCTTCCATACAGAAGCGCAACTCAAAGCGGCATAAGTTCTATCTCATGGAACTTTAATGTTCCACTTATTACAACACCTGTAGGAGGACTTATAGAAAGCGTGGGAAAGGCGGGAACAGGACTCCTTACAGAATCAATTACTCCACAAGGAGTTGCAGATGCCATTAAAAAATACTTTGCAGAAGGATGCAAAGAGAAGTATATTTACAGCATCAAAATGCTGAAGCAAAAACTCAGCTGGGAAAATTTCTGCTTTCAACTGGAAAATTTTATTAAAGCTATTTAATGCTATATGGACTCAATTGTAAAAACTAATTTTGACTTTAAAGGTCAGACAGGCAAGTACACCGGAAAGGTGCGTGATGTTTATTTTATTAATGACAAATATCTTGTAATGGTTGCATCAGACAGGATATCAGCATTTGACGTGGTACTGCCGCGCGGAATTCCATACAAGGGACAAGTACTTAACCAGATTGCATCACAATTCTTGGATAAGACCACGGATATTGTCCGCAATTGGAAAATTGCATCTCCGGATCCTATGGTTACGATTGGGTACAAATGTCAACCGCTCCCCGTTGAGATGATTGTAAGAGGCTATCTCACAGGCAGTTCTTGGAGATCATATAAAGCCGGCGCAAGAGAAATCTGCGGCGTAACAATTCCTGACGGCATGAGAGAGCACCAAAAATTTGAGAACCCCATTATCACTCCAACTACCAAAGCGGAAATTGGAGGACATGACCAGGATATATCAAAAGAGGAGATTATTAAGGAGGGACTTATTCCCGCAGACATCTATGAGAAGGTAGAAGACTACACTCTTAAAATTTTCCAAAGAGGTTCAGAAATAGCAGACAGTCACGGCCTTATACTCGTAGATACAAAATATGAATTTGGTCTTTTAGACGGCGAGGTTTGTCTGATGGATGAGATTCATACTCCCGATAGTTCCCGTTATTTTTATAAAGAAGGTTATGCGGAGAAATTTGCAAATGGTGAGCAGCAGAAACAACTGTCAAAGGAATTTGTACGCGAATGGCTTATGGATAACGGATTCCAGGGCCAGGCGGGACAAAAAGTTCCGGAGATGACTGATGCAAAAGTTTCTGAGATATCAAACAGATATATAGAGCTTTATGAAGCTGTAACAGGCACCAAATTTGTGAAGACTCCTTATGATGATAAAGTGTACGAGAGGATGGAAGAGAACATTAAAAACATGCTTGCAAGGCTGGAATAAGTCTGCAAGCACGCGCCGCTCTCTTAAAAAATTATCTATTATGAAACATTATAAAAAATTTGCGGCGTTGTGCGCCGTTGCTTTAGCGTCTTTTACAATATCCTTTTCAGCAACAAGTTACGCACAGACACCTATTACAATTTCAAAAGAAATAGTAAAGGTTAACGGAAGACTTATGTATGCTCACGGGGTAAAAAAGCAAGAGACACTATACTCCATAAGCAAAGCGTATAAAATAACAATAAAAGAACTTCAAAAATATAACCCGACCATTGCGGAGGGCCTTAAGGAGGGGACTCTTTTATATATTCCAGTTAATCCGGAACAGCAAGTCTCAGAGAAGGGAGATCAAAATCCAGCAAAAGATGCACAGCAGTCCAAACAGGAGCAGCAGGCTGTAAATAAAGATAATAACAAAACTACAGCTCCTGCTGAAAATGCCAAAGGGGAGAATAAAAAAGGGGAAACTGTCGGGAACAACAAATATATTGTTCATGAAGTTAAGTGGTATGAAGATTTGAATGACATTGCAAACGAGTACCACATGGACAAAAGCGTCCTTATAAAAGAAAATAATATTAAAGATGAAACTCTTAAGGGAGTTCAGACGCTAAGAGTACCCGTTTCCGCAATCAACAGCAAATCAAACAGTTCCACACAAAACACAAGCACTGAGAATAACGTTCCGATAAATAAACAGCAAGAGAACAAATCGACAGACAGCAATGAATATTCTCATAAAGAACAATTTGCAGAGCCCGTAAAAGTAGCTGTCATTTTGCCTCTTAACAGCAAAAGCGCAAAGCCAAACACAAATTACATGGACTTTTACGCAGGAGCGCTTCTTGCAATAAATGACTTAAAAGAGGCGGGCGCAGATATTGTAATAAATGCGATTGACCAAAGCGAATATGCTTCATCTCAGGCAATTATAAATTCAGGCAAATTAACGGGATGCAATCTTATCATAGGTCCAATAAGGAGTACAAGCATCAAAAATTTTATTCCTTACATTAACAAACATGAAATTCTTTTGGTGTCCCCGCTTGACCCCGCAACAGATTCCTTGGTATGCAAGAGTAAATATCTGTTTCAAGTTCCGCCTACAACGGAAGTTCCGTTTCATAACCTTGTTATGATGGCCAAAAAGGAGTATGAGATGTCACCTAATAAAAATGTTGTAGTAGTTTTTCAAAATGGAGGAAATGACAGATGGGCGGCCGACGAAATTATGCAACTGCTTAAGAAAGAGGGTATTACATTTTCAGAGATTACATACTCAATACTTCAGGGCAGAACTATAGGAAGTACATTCAAGCAGAAAATTACTGCAGACAAGAATAATATAATTTTTGTCCCAAGCTTTAATGAAGCCTTTGTAAGCGACGTACTTAGGAATCTTGATATTTTGGAGATGGCGGATAAAATTTCTCTATACGGAACTCCCAGATGGAGAAGTTTTGAGGCAGTGGATGTTGCGCAGTTCAATAAGTTTGGACTAAAACTTTCCATGCCTTTTTATGTTGACTTCACAAATGCAGACGTACAAAGTTTCACAAGACAATTTAGAGCGCTTTATAACACTGAACCTTCTGCCAATGCATTTAACGGATATGATGTCACTAAGTTCTTTACAAAGCAAATCATCAGTGGTTTAAAGAACAACATCAATAACACTGAAAGATTGGAGAAAGAAGAGATGCTGCAGCAGCAATTTGAGTTCCGCCGCAAAAACAGCAATGCCGGCTTTGAGAATATCTCAACAACCGGCATCACATATAAATCCGACTACTCTATTGTAGCAGATTAGTATTGAAGCATATTTTCAGGATCAAGATTATCTTTTTCTATATCCTTAAAATAGTTAACCGTTCCAACTTTTAATTCAAAGGTTGAGGCATCGTCGCAAACTATGATTCCAAGCGGATGCATCTGTAAAACGCTGACCGTCCACATGTGGTTAACAGACTCCTCAACGGCATGGCGCAATGCACGTGCCTTGTTATGTCCGTTAACTAGAATCATAACTTCTTTTGCATCCATTATGGTGCCCACTCCAACCGTACATGCAGTCTTCGGCACCAGATTAATGTTATTATTAAAAAATCTGGAATTTGCTATGATTGTGTCAGTTGTAAGGGTCTTTACTCTTGTTCTGGAAGTAAGTGATGACCCCGGTTCATTAAATGCAATATGACCGTCCGGACCAACTCCGCCCATGAACAAATCAATTCCGCCAAAGGATTTAATTTTTGCCTCATACTCATCACACTCTTTATCGGGATCTTTGGCATTCCCGTTAAGAATGTGAACATTCTCCGCAGGAATATCTATGTTACTAAAGAAGTTAGCTTTCATAAAAGTATGATAACTCTCTGGATGATCCTCCGGAATACCAATGTACTCATCCATGTTAAAAGTTATGACATGCTTAAAAGAGATTTTCCCTGCTTTGTAAAATTTAATAAGCTCTTTGTAAGTGCCCACAGGTGTAGAACCTGTAGGAAGACCCAAAACAAAAGGATGTGCTTTTGTAGGCTTAAAGGCATTAATTTTTTTGACTATGTAAGTTGCCGCCCACTTTGACAGTTCACCGTAGTCTTTTTGAATAATTAACCTCATGATATATTTTTAATGTTTAACAATTTTGCTTTCAGTAATTTTGGAGAACAACTACAACTAATTAACACCCAAAAGCACTTTTGCATTTTCAACGGCCGCACTGCTCATCTTCTCTCCGCTTAGTAACCTTGCTATCTCCATTATCCTCTCTTTTTTACTCAAAATCTTTATCTTGGTCTGGGCATGGTTAGATGCATCAAACTCTTTATAAACAAGTAGATGAGTCTCCCCCTTAGAAGCAATTTGAGGAAGGTGTGTTATTGCAAAAATTTGCATGTGCTCTCCCATATCGCTCAATAACTGTCCCATTTTATCCGCTATGCTTCCGGAGACTCCAACGTCGATTTCATCAAAAATCATAGTTGGCATTCCGGTGTGCTCCGCCATCAATTTTTTAATGCAAAGCATAATTCTGGAAAGTTCTCCTCCGCTCGCAACTTTCTGAAGCTCAACCATTCTCTCAGCTCCATTAGCCGTAAACATGAACTGTATCTCATCCCTTCCGGAAGGAGAACACTCATCCAATTCTGTCAGTGTTACATCAAATCTGGCATTTGGCATCTCCAGCTCCTTCACGGCCTTTTCCAATGTTTTACTCAACTTGGGCGCATTCACCCCTCGCTTCTCTGAAATTTGCCGTGCAAATTTTTCTCTCTCTTTCCTTTTTTGTTCAAGTTCACAGGCTAATTTTTCTCTCCGATCATCTCCCCTCTCCGTTAGCTTAAGTTTTTGAGCAAACTCATCTCTTAAGTTTATAAGTTCCTTTATGTCAGAGCAATTATAGCGCTTCATTAAAGTGTACAAATCACTCATTCTGTTTTCTACCTCTTCTAGCCTGCCGGGAGAAATAACAACATTCTCTCCCCTCTTTTCCAGTTCATTAACAATGTCTTTGCACTCAATTCTGCAGCTCTCAATTCTCTTTGCAAATTCCACAAAGTCGGACACAAAGTTAGAACTCTTTTCCAAAAGCTGCTCTGCATCTTTAAGATTTTGCAATACAGAAACATTATCACCTGATAATAAGCTTATTGCGCCATCAATGGAGGCCTTTATATCCTCTGCATTTGCAAGTTGCTTCTGCTCAGCCTCCAAATCTTCCAGCTCACCATCTCTCAAAGCGGCTTCATCTAATTTTTTAAATTGAAATTCTCTATACTCTTTATCACGACGGTCTTCCGCAATCTGCGCATCTAATTTTCTCAAATCCTCCTGCAGCTGCAAGACATTATCATACCTCAATTTGTATTCATTAAGCAAGTCTCCGGTTCCGCTAAAATAGTCCAAAACATTAAGCTGAAAGTTCTTATCATTTAAAAGAAGATGCTTATGCTGGGCATGAATATCTACAAACTTGGAGGATATATCCGCAAGGTTAGCACTTGTAACCGGCTCATCATTGATGAAAGAGCGAGACCTGCCGGAAGGAGCAATAACTCTACGCAAAATATAGTCATTTCCGTCCGCCTCAAATTCCCCCTCAACCACACAGTTCTTATCTGTCCTTTTTAAAACACTTAAATCTGCTTTTGTTCCCAATAAAAGAGAAATGGCGCCAAGCAAAATAGATTTGCCGGCACCTGTTTCACCCGTGATCATTATTAATCCGTCAGGAAAATCAATGTCCAAGCTCTCAATGAGAGCGTAATTCTGTATGGTTAATTTCCGCAGCAAACTAAGACTCTATCTTACGCCAATAAATCTCTCCGTTCTGGAACTCTTTAATGGCAGTAAGTGTGGGCTTGGGCAATTTCTCATAATGACGAGAAATTTCTATCTGCTCCCGATTCTCAAAAGTTTCCTCCAGAGTATCGGCCATATTATTATTGGAAAA
>DAONEN010000017.1:0-34835 GCA_035403105.1 Candidatus Egerieousia sp.
GCTGCGGCTGTGTCCGCGGGCAAGAGGTACGGTGCAGTAGGTGCAATAATAATCGCAGCCGTCCTGAACCTTTAAGAATGAGCGGGTTCTCTCACCATAAGAGTATGCCGGGAATATGCTTGCCGCCTTGAGTATATCAGACGAATAAATAATAGCATGCTCTGCAATTTTTTTGTTATCAGTCTCTTTTTCTGTAATTTGCTTGCTGCCAGACTCTTTCATGGGAAGTTGCATATTAACAGTTTGCTCCGCGGACGTTGATTTTGTCCTTTTTAGCAGCAGCTCCTCAGCAAATTTGAAAATCTCCCCTTTGTGCTCTTGACCTATAACCGCAGAAACTCCCTCAATTTTAGATACTTCCTCTGGTTTTAGCTGGGCATAGCAGCCTGTCACAATTATTGGCGCCGCAATGTTTTGCTTGTGCATCTTGCGTATGGACTGTCTGCATTTTTTATCTGAATGTTCCGTAACGGAGCATGTGTTTACAATATAAATGTCTGCAGATTCATTGTGTTCAACCTCTGCAAAACCGTGTTTTTTAAACTCTTGTGCAATAGCTGATGATTCCGCAAAATTTAATTTGCAGCCAAGTGTAAGTATCGCGACGGTTTTATTTTTTCCTTTCATAATTTGCGGTTACGCTGGAGGCGTACAATTTTCCTCCAAGCGGCGGATTTAGTTTATCTACAGAGACCTCTGCCTTTGTAATTTTAGGGAATTTTTTTGCAAGAGAGTCCAGGATTCTTTTACATACATTTTCCAAAATCTTTGAAGGTTTTTCCATCTCATCTTTGACAACTTTGTAAAGCTCTTGATAATCAAGTGTGTCTTCCACTTTATCAGATGCCGCAGCTTTTCTGAAATCTCCATTTACCTTGAGATTAACAAGAAATTTGTTTCCAATCATCTGCTCTTCATCAAAGCAGCCGTGACGTGCAAAGAACTCCATATCAACGAGTTCTATTCTGTACGAATTGTCAGATGTCTCTTTTTTCATGTTTGTAGGTTTTAATAGTTTTTGTTTTTTTATTACTATCGCTTGTAGGTTTTAGTGTCTTTTTTATCTATGATTTTATCCTTGAAGTATAAATACGCATGGCCTTTTACCGATGCGGAAATCTTTCTGCTCTCTCCACTCTGCAATGCTTTTTGTTTTAATACAAGCTGTCGGGAGCGTTATGTCAGCAGCTATGCAAAGCATTGTATTTCCGGCACATACGGAGATAAAATCTGCAAGAAGCGATTCATTTCTGTATGGCGTTTCAATTATTATTTGTGTTTGTCCGGATCTTTTAGATAAGGTTTCCAGCTCTTTAATTTTTGCTTTTCGCGGCCCCTCTTTAACAGGAATGTAGCCGTTGAACGCAAAGTTTTGCCCGTTTAATCCGCTGGCCATCAATGCCATCATAAGAGATGACGGACCCACAAACGGAACAATTTCCAGATCATTTTTCTGTGCTTCTCTCACCAAAATATTTCCCGGATCTGCAACCGCCGGCAGCCCCGCTTCTGAAATTATTCCAACATCGTTACCGTCCAGCAGCAATTTAACATATCCCCTTGCAACCTCAGAATCAGTGTGTTCATTTAATTCATAAAACTGCAGCCCCTCTATCTTTCCCTTTAATCCGGCTCTCGACAGATATCTGCGCGCAGTGCTAATCTCTTCAACAACAAAGTATTTAAGAGCGCACATTTTTGTAATGGCGTACGCAGGAATAACCTCCTCAACCGGATTGTCCCCAAGCGGTGAAGGTATCAGATATAATATGCCTCTCTTGTTACTCATTAATTCACAATTATTTATTTTTCTTTATCACACGCAGAGAATTTAAAATTCTACAATTAAACCGTCATAAGCAGGCTGCACTCCTTCCGGCATTTCGTTTAGCAAATCCCTGTGTGTTCCCTTTATATGCTTCTCATCATCAGCCATTTGATGTGAAAGATGTGTTATGAAACTTTGGTATGCGCCAACTTTTCTGACTACTGCCAGCGCTTCTGGAAGAGAGTAGTGGGAGAGGTGTTTTGTTCTTCTTACGGTGTTGATTACAAAGATTTTAAGATTCTTCATCTTTGTAAATTCTTCCTCAGGTATAAAATTAGCGTCTGTTATATAGCAGCAATCTCCAATTCTAAAGCCAAGTACCGGCAGTTTGTAATGTGTTGCCCTGATGGGAGTTATGGTAATTGACCTTTTCTCCGCCTTTCCGCTTGAGTGTTGTTTGAAGATCTTGGTTATCTGAAATGGCTTATCTTCAATTAGATGTATGTCATATTCAGGAGCTCCGGGGTATAAAGCTCTCTGTAAAAAAGTTTCTGAATGTTGCTTTCCGTTCAGAGACTTTACAGTAAATGCGGCGTATGAATACTCTTTCTTAAGACTCTCCAAAACCATTGGCTCACAATAGACGGGGAACGCTGACCTCTGCAAGAAATTAAAAGCTCTTACATCATCCAATCCGCCGGTGTGGTCTTTATGCTGATGTGTTAAAAGTATTGCGTCAATTTCTGAAATTCCGGCGTGCAAAATTTGCTGGCGAAAGTCCGGACCACAGTCTATTAAAATTTTAAATTCATTATACTCAATGTATGCGGAGGCTCTGAGTCTTTTGTCCTTCTCATCTGTAGAGCTGCAGACAGAGCATCTGCATCCAATCATCGGCACTCCGGATGATGTTCCTGTCCCTAAAAAAGTTATTGTATTCCTCATATCCTTGACTCCTCTATCAATCTGATATATAGTCTTTAATAAATTATCTTATCCTAATGCCCGTTAATAGTTAATATCTACTTTTGCTTTGCGGGGGGATTTACGTTTGATTTTTTGCTTTTATCCTCACTTTTTGTGGCAATTTTTGCCGCCTTTTTTGCTTTTCTGGTCTCTATCTTTCTGGCTTTTGCCGCATCTCTTTTTGCCTTGTCTTCCGACTTTATTTTTTTATCAAAGGCCTTTTGCTCCGGAGTCTTTTTACGGAATAATTCTCCAATTGAGTTAAAATCTTGCTGGTATGCAACTCCAAGTCCTGTACGCTGACTTTCATCCAAATAGTTTGAGTATTTGTCTGTTGCGTGAGAAAAGAAGTTCATTCTAAGTTTGCCGTTTCTGTCCAGCTTAACCTCAATATCTATGTTTCCAATAACATCGCTTCCATTATTGCCGGCGTATGGGTCATTTCCAATATTTCCGTTAATTATAACTCGGTTATTGAAAAGCTGGGAAGAAACAGCAACGTCAAAAACATTGTTTGCTCCTTTTTCACCAGGATGATAGTTAAGGCCTAAATCTATGGGTATGCCAAGTTGCATGAAGATGTTATTCAGCTGTCCGCTAAGCATTTCTGAAGCATTAGAATACAGCACGGTGGAATTGGTTGATATGCCGGACTGTTCATCCGGTACAAATCCGCCGCTTACCAGCAATGATGCAAATTGCTTCTGAACCTTATCATCAGAATTAAGGGCGCTGGCCACTTTGACCTTTGTAGTGGGGTCAAGGTCTGGTATATCTATGTTAAATTTTATCTGAGGGTCAGAGAGTTTTCCGTTAAGCGCAAGCTGGCAAGTTACATTCCTCATGCTGCTCACAGAACTTGTATCTGATATCAATGCGTTGATAGATGTCTTTGTTTTGTATAATGCGGTCAAATCCAAATCCGTATCCTCTACATTGCCGTTAAATGTTATGTTGCCTCCGGGTTGAATTTCAAAATCTCTTGCTGCAATTCCAAGCAGTACAAAGTGATAACTGCCGCTTTCAATGTTGTAATTGCCTGTAAGGTCAAATACATCTCTCTTTGGATCTACCTCAATTCCAATTTGTCCGTTGCCGCTTGCCTTAATTATATCTCCGGTTGCCTTATTGACCTCTAGCCATACATTGGTTTCCGGACCCACGTTAAGCTGCAATTTTACTTTGATTTCAGTAGGGCCGGATACATCCTTTGCGGCTGCAAGCTGGAGCGTATCGTAAGGGTCTATCTTAAAGTATTTGTTCTCTTTTACAAAGGTCAGAATGTTTGTCTTTGTGGCGCTGGAAGAGCCTGATACAGGGATATGTACAAATGTGCTCGGTTCCGTCCTTGCGTTTATATCCAAAAGAATTTGTTCCGGAGTGCCGCTGATATTTACGGTACCGCTGGCAAAACCGTCCCCGTAAAAATCATGGTTATCTTTTTCCTTGGTATTTAGACATTGCAGGTTGTCCAACGATATGCTGGTATTTAGCTTTAAGTCCTTAAAGTTGTTATAAGTAATATTGCCTGAAATTGTTCCGGTATTTCCATATTGGTCTTTGAGGACATCATTTTTTAGATATATGCCCTTTTCAGAAATTGTAAGAGGACCGTTTAGAGTGTATGGAACTTTTGTATAGTCCAGTACAAAATGGAAATCTTTAAAGCAGCAATCTGTACCGGTCAGAACTAACTTATCCAGAGGTCCATACAGCCTTATATTACCATTAATGGCTCCGGATGTTTTTGTGGCCACCGATGAAAGGAACGGTTCAAAATAGGTCAGCGACAGGTCATTAAGAGTAGAACGTATGTCTACATAAGAACTGTCGGGCTTATAGTAACCATCTGCAGCAAGCTTGGATGTTCCATCCAAATATGTGTGTAACAATAAGTTATATCTTTTTTTCGGCTCTGACCATTTGCCCAGAAGGAGCATGTCTCCAACAGGCGCGCCATATACTGAGACAGAATCACCGCGGATTTCTGCAAACATTTTATTGGTGTTTTTGTTAAGTGAAAAGTTTGCACGTCCGGAGAAATATCCGTGTAGCTTAAATGGCTTTTCCAAGAATAAATCAACAAATCCGATATCAAAATTATTCAGTTTAATGCCCAGAGAATCAGGTGTTTGTTTGGATAGTGTTCCGTTTGCCAGGAAGCTCTGTCTCTTGTTTTTAATCTCCACATTGTTTACCACAATCAGACTGTCTGAATAGAGAACGGATGCAGGTTGAAATTTCCATGTTTCACCCTTTAATGAGACATCAGATGGTTTTATTGCAAAATTCACGGGTGACATGATTCTCCTGTTGCGCCCGTTTACAACCATTACGGTGTCTTTTAGGAATGAAACCAGAGAATTCATGTGTGTGTTGTTAGTTCCTGTGGAATCGTTTCTAAATCTGACAGATACATCCATAAGGTTATTACGTCCGGTTGATACAAGCATTGCACTGTCAACCCTGAATCCGCGGACTCTGATGTCCTGGCTAAATAACCTTGTGTACATCAGAGAGTCCTGGTCCGTAACATAGATTCTCACCTTTCTCAAATAGTCCTGGTTGAAGGCAATTCGTCCGCTTCTGACTATAAGTCTATAATGGTCTTCCGGGGTAACTCTCATTTTTAAATAAGTGCTATCCTGTATATACAGCCCAGGTGCTATAAGAGCAAAAATGCCTTGAGTATTAAAAGTTTGCAGAGTAATGTTGTAGTCAGAGCCTTTTTCTCCGGAGTCTGTCCAACCATTTTCACAAAGGTGTTTTTCACTCTTGTTGCCCAGCATATTGGAGAAATTCCTGTATATAATCAGAGACTTTATTTTGCCGATAAAGTCAGTTACTTTGCCGGTTCCTTCATATTCTCCTTTTGCAAAATTTGAGGTGAAATCTATAATATATTTTTCACTTTCAAACTTTGAAACAGCTTTAATCGGCCCTATGTCATAATTGCCGGAACTGTTTGTGTATGTGGCATTATTAATGTTAAGATATCCAAATATGTCATTCTTTGGAGATTGGGTAAAGTCTGCCTGCATGGAGGTACTTATGACAGATACGCTGTCGCGAGTATCAAGATGAGTTGCTGCTAAATCTGCGTAAGGAATGTTTGCGTAAAAGTTGTATTTGCGTGTAGTCTTGGAATTTAAGGAGATAAATCCCTGGAACATCATATCCAGATTTGGATCATGACAGATGACTTTTCCGTCAAAACTCTCATTCTGATATTTGCCTTTTGCATATATGTTGGAGTATGCGTATCCATTGTAAACCAGCTTATTAATCCTAACGCTGTCCATTGCAACGGAAACGCCTCCCTTGCCTCCCGTAATGACTTTAAGCGCAGCCTTGGCTGTTATATTCCCAATAATTCTTTTACCTGTAATTGCCCCTAAATCAAAGTTTTGAGAATCAACGTAACCGTCAATTTGAGTTCCACCCTCGGTCTTTGCGCCACGCTTAATATTGGTGCTCAGTATCAATGTTCCAACGGAAGAAGAGAGCTCTCCTGCCGCAAACAGGTCATCAAATTTGCCTTTAACCGTCCCGCTAAAATTGTATTTTGTGAAAGGCGTTAAGTTTTGCAGAAACTCAATTTTTGGGGAATTGTATATTGATGCAATTATTTCCGCAAGATCATTGCCTGTTGTATTACAATTATTTACATCAGCGGATATGGTTGTGTTTTTTGCATTCGGGAGTCCGTCAACTTTAACATTTCCAAGAGATAAAAAAGTATTTCCGCTCTTGGATGAGACAACCAGTTTGCTGCTTCTTAAGTGTCTTACCTGGCCTTTTACTTCTCCCGACAGGTACATTGCAAGTGAGCTCCCCGTCATTGTAGAGGAAAGGTTGCCTATTGTTTTAAAATCCAGAAAGCTTTGCTGGAAATTTGCTCCAAGAATTACAGAATCAGTAAAATATTTGAATGTTTTTGCGCTTGCGTAACTCATTGAGAAGTAGTCTGCCACAAGTTTTGATTTTCCATCTCTGAGGCCGGCCCTTACATTTTTAATCATTGTCATTTTAGGACCGACGGACACATTGCCCGTAAAGTAATTTATTCCAAATCCGCTTCTGTCTATTCCGCTAATATTTAAAATTTTAGCATCTATAACGCTGTTTTTGTATTTGATGTTTTTTGCCCTTATGTTGATGTTCTTGAGTTGCAAATCAGAAAAATCTGCAACTTTTGAATACTTTTTGCTCCATCTGTAGGGAGAGTTAAGGTTGAACCTGAAATTGCTTATAGATAATGTTTTAAGTTTGAAAGAAGGGTTGGATTTACTGGTTGTCTTGTTTGTCTTGGTTGTTGTACGGAATATTCTGTCGATATTATTAGTGTGCTTAGTTTCATCTTGCAGATTAAATACACCGCCTTTTATTTTTAACGAGCGCAGAGAAATGGTTTTACTCAAAAGACCTGATAATTTGAATGTTGCAACAATTTCATTAGCTGCTACAAGCGTATCCGACTGGTGGTAATTTTTCTTTAGAGAATCCAGCAGCGGACTTCTATCCGTGGAGACAATTGAGAAATTCTTTGCCAGCACTTTATTAAAAAATATGATGTAAACTTTTTCTACGTTAACTTTTCCGTGTACATCTTTTGTTAAAGAGCTGACAATACGGTGCGCCACCCATGTTTGAACCGCCGGAATTTGCAGCAGGATATAGGCCATAATTTGCAGAGACACAAGACCTACAATTACCCAGCTAATGATATGTATAGCGCGGCGCATCCTCTAATTGCTTAATTTTTAATCTTAAAGGACAAATTTAATCAAAAAACTCAGTAGATTTGCATACGTAATTAAAGTATGAGCAATATAATATTAGGTATAGAATCTTCTTGCGATGATACGTCCGCTGCAATAATCAGGGATGAATATCTGCTTTCCAGCGTGATTGCAAGCCAGGAAGTCCACAGAAAATATGGCGGTGTGATTCCGGAGCTTGCTTCCAGAGCACACCAGCTGAATATAGTACCGGTTGTAGATCTGGCTCTTAAGCAGGCCGGAGTTACCATGAATGATGTTGATGCAATAGCTTTTACACGCGGGCCGGGATTGCTTGGTTCTTTGCTTGTAGGCGTTTCATTTGCAAAAGGGCTATCTCTTTCTACCTGTAAGCCCCTTGTGGATGTCAATCATTTACAAGGACATATACTATCCTGTTTTTTGAAGGAGGAGGGCAAGGAGAAACAATATCCTCATTTTCCGTTTCTGACTTTGCTTGTTTCCGGAGGTCACACGCAGATTGTTATTGTAAAGGATTATCTTGATTTTGAAATCATTGGACAAACAATAGATGATGCTGTGGGGGAGGCTTTTGATAAATGTTCAAAGATGATGGGTCTTGGGTATCCCGGCGGTCCGATTGTGGACAAGCTGGCAAAAGAAGGGGATGAGAACAAATTCAAATTCACACTTCCTCACGTTGGCGGCTTTGATTACAGCTTCAGCGGAATCAAAACATCTCTTCTTTATTTTTTGAGAGACAAGTTAAAAGAAGATGAGCACTTTATTGACAATAACAAAGCCGATATATGTGCCAGCTTTCAGAAAGCGCTGATTGACATACTGATGAAGAAATTAATAATGGCCGTCAAGCAGACGGGAATTACTCAGATTTCTATAGGTGGCGGCGTATCAGCCAATTCAGGCTTGCGCAACCGTATTGTTAATGAGGGTATTAAGAGACACTGGACAACATTTGTTCCTGAGTTTAAGTTTACAACGGATAATGCAGCTATGATTGCAATTACCGGATTGTACAAATTCCGCAAAGGTGAAATTTGTAGCATAGACGTTGCTCCCATTTCCAGAGCGTCACAGATGAAATAGGGCCTTTTGAATATTGTACCTATTGTTAAATATTCTAATAATTAAGTAATTACATATATGAGAGAAGTGGAAGTGTCTTTTGAGGTGCGTGAAAATCCCTCCAGAGAGCAGATAATTAACAAGTGCGCCAGACAGTGTGGGGTGCAGGAGAAGAATATTTCCTATTTTGAAATAATTCGCAAGTCTTTGGATGCCAGAGGCGGCGGCATTCTTGCAAAATACAGAGTCCAAGTTGCCGTTAAAGGTGAGCAAATCCCTGAGTCTTTTAAAATTCTTCCCTATCTGGATTGTTCTAAAGGCGAGGATGTTATAATAATTGGTGCTGGACCGGCAGGTCTGTTTGCTGCTCTTGCATTGCTTCAAAGAGGCAAGCGTCCCGTTATTTTGGAGAGGGGAAAAGATGTTCATGCCAGAAAATTTGATACTGCCAAACTCTCTAGAGAGCAGATAGTTAATCCAAATTCAAATTACTGTTTTGGAGAGGGCGGAGCCGGAACATTCTCTGACGGAAAACTTTATACGCGCTCCACAAAAAAAGGGGATATTAGAGAAGTGCTATATCAGTTTGTGAAATTTGGCGCTGACCCTTCAATTATAATTGATGCACATCCTCACATTGGAAGTGATAAACTGCCATCAATTATTGAGGCAATGCGTAACTGCATTATTGAGCATGGAGGAGAAGTGCATTTTAATTCTAGAGTATCTGATTTGCAGCAAGTTAAAGTGAGAAACAGCTCTAAGTGGAAAGTGATTTGCCGGAACATTCAAGATCCGGCAGCAGAATGCGACGGCACAAACGACATTGTCTCAACTTCAGAATATGTTGCTACTTCTGTAATACTTGCCACAGGTAATTCCGCAAGAGATATTTATCAGTTGTTTTATGACAAAAAATGGGATTTGCAGGCCAAAGGTTTTGCCCTTGGAGTGCGTGCGGAACATCCTCAGTCATTGATAAATAATATTCAGTATCATAAAAAATGGCAGCCCTATTTACCTGCTGCAGAATATTATTTGGTAACACAAGTTGAAAATAGGGGGGTCTTCTCTTTTTGCATGTGTCCAGGAGGAATTCTTGTTCCCGCTGCAACTGAACCCGGTGAAGTTGTTCTTAACGGAATGAGCAATTCTATGCGTAATTCAAAGTGGGCCAATGCTGGAATTGTAACATCTGTTGAACCAGAAGATTTGCCTGATTATGAAAAATATGGGGCACTAAAGGTCTTAAAGTTCCAGCAGGATGTTGAGAAAAAGATTTACTCAATGAATGGCGGAAATCTTAAGGCTCCCGCTCAGAGAATGGATGATTTTGTGCGCGGCAAACTTTCCGCAACGCTTCCCGCAACTTCTTATGTACCTGGTACTTATAGCGCAATGCTCAATGAAGTTTTGCCGGAATTTGTGGCTCGCAGATTACAGAAAGCTTTCCCGCAATTTGATAAAAAAATGAGAGGTTATTACACCTCTCAATCTTTACTGCTTGCCGTTGAATCCAGAACATCATCTCCGGTTAGAATCCCCAGAGATCCTGAATCACTGCAACATATAACACTCAAAAATTTATATCCCTGTGGTGAAGGTGCCGGTTATTCCGGCGGCATTGTCTCCTCTGCAATAGACGGAATTAACGTTGCCAAAAAGATTTGAGCGCGCTTTGTTCTTGTCCTAATGGCAGCCAGAGCAGCTATCGCATCCGCCATCTCCGCAATCCCCGCAGGAATGCTGAGCCTTCTCATTGAATAAGCCGTTAGTAGCCTCTTTTTCAGTGGCTTCACGTACTTTTTCAACCTTGCCTTTGAAGTTTAAATCTGCACCTGCAAGCGGATGATTAAAGTCCATCACAACCTTTTTCTCAATTGGCTTAACGTCTTTTACAACTCCGTTTAATCTGTTGCCTTCACTATCTTGCATAGGAAGCATATTTCCAATAGTAAGAATACCCTCTTCTACTTTGCCGTCTCTCTCAAATAAATTCATAGGCAATTCAACTACCGCCTGAGGATTTGGCTCCCCGTAAGCATCTTTTGCAACAAGCAGAAATTCAAAGGAATCTCCCTCTTTCTTTCCTATAATCTGTTCTTCAAATTTTGGAAGAAGCATGCCTGATCCAAAAATAAATTGCAAAGGGCTCTCTGCCTTTACTGTCTCAATCTCTTTTCCGTTAACCGTTAGCGTGTAGGTCAGAGATACTACTTTGTTATTTCCGATTTCCATATTATACTGTTTAATGAATTTTTATATGCTGTTAATTTTCTGCGCGCCAATATCTTTTGCTGCAGGGCTGCAAAGGTATTTATATTATTTTACTTTTTTCTCTGTCGCGACAGATATTTTTGCTGCTTCTGCTGCTGTCTCCTTTGCATCCCTCTCTGCAATGCTTGCGCCACAGTGCCACTTCATCAACGGCTTGTTGAACTTGAATATTCTAAATCCGATTGCTGCGCAAATGATTGATAGTATGGGAGATATTATGTTAAAGAAACAATAGGGAGCATATACAAGCGTTGGTACTCCAAGTACGCTGGACTGCATGACGCCGCATGTATTCCATGGTACAAGTACAGATGTGACGGTGGCAGAATCTTCCAGCGAGCGGCTTAACAGTCTCCCCTCATATCCTTTCTCTTCATATAATTTTTTTAGCATTTTCCCCGGAACAATTATTGCCATATACTGGTCTGCAAGAGTGATATTGCAGAATATACAAGTGCCAATGGTGGTTGAGACAAGGCTTACTGTATTCTTCATCATCACTTCCATCTTTTCTGTAATTTTCCTTATGAATCCTGCTGCCTCCATTATTCCTCCAAATGCCGTGACACACAGGATAATCCAGATTGTATTCAGCATTCCAGCGATTCCGTTTGTGGAGGCAAGTTTTGTTAGCATATCGTTTCCCGTAATTATATCTACGTGACTTGATATCAATTTGACCGGTACGTAAAAATATGTTTTCCAGTCATTTAGGGCAAACGGTGAAATCTGCGCCGTTATTTGCGGCTGAACAAAACAGGCAATTACAGCTGCAAGCACTGCAGACAAAAACAGCGTAAGAAAGGGAGATACTTTCCTTATAATAAGGAATATAGTAAAGAACGGAATAAGCAGCAGCCAAAGAGAAACATGGTATGTGCCCTTAATTGCCGCAAGTTGTGAAGCCACATCTATATTGGAATTTCCGTGTATTGTAAAGCCCGCAATTGTAAAGATTGCTGCGGTAATTATAATAGCCGGTATGTTAGTGATCAGCATGTATTTAACGTGGTCATACAACCTTGCGCCGGAAATGCTGGATGCCAGATTTGTTGTATCAGATAATGGTGAAACTTTGTCTCCAAAATATGCTCCGGAAATAATGGCGCCGGCAAGCCATCCGGAATGGAAGCCCAGAACATGACCTGCACTTATCATTGCAACTCCAATGGTACCGACTGTAGTCCAGGAACTTCCAATCATCAGAGATATGACGGCAGTGAAAATAAAAATTACTATCAGAAATACGGACGGGTTAATCAATTCCAATCCATAATAGACAAGAGAGGGAACAACGCCGCTTTGTATCCACGATGCCGTCAACGCTCCTATCATTAATAAAATAAAAATTGCAACTCCTGCATTACTCAGATTTTCAAGCATTCCCTGCTCCAGCTTCTCCCACGGAACTTTTAGTTTCATCATGGCAATTAGCGCGCCGGTAACGGCTGCCGATATTAAAGCTATCTGTGCAGGGCCGGAAGTGATTTCACCTTTGTACACAAAGATGCTTACAATTATTATTGCAACAAGAACAATAACGGGAATAAATGAGAGAAAGAGACCGGGTTTCTTCATTTTATGTAGGCTGTTAGGTTTCTGTGTGTAAAGGTATTAAAAAAAAATTGTGCAATTTAATTTGCAGAAGTTTGCTCTTTTCTTAGCAGCATGATTTCATCTGCACGCGTTCCTGCAGATAGCCCGTCCAACCTCATCACAAAATCTCCCATTCTGTCCTGATGGTGATCATATAATTTAACCCACTGGTTTTCACCGTCATTGCTTATTTTTTTATTTTCACCGACAGCCCATTTGTACACCTCATAATCTCCTTCGGGCAAATCTTTAACTTTATATTTTACAGATGCTCCGTCTTCTGAAGCCTGCAGATATCCGTCCCCAAAGAACAAGTAATTGTAGTCACAGATTTTGTTCATGCCTTTGCCGCTGTCCGGTTCTCCGGCCATGATTCTGTCGGGATTAGGAATGCCAAGATAATCACCTATGGCCCAGATAGTTTTAATGCCCAGATCTTTCAAGTTTTCCGGCGTTACCCAATCGCCCTCCTCGTTTTTATTGTAAAATGTGTATGGAGTTTCATAGGTCAGCGCTATGGTTTTCTCTTTGAAATTGTCCCAGAAGAATCCCTCTAAGTACTTGGAATTCATATCGGAAAAGCTAAGACAATTCTTGTCAAAATATTTATTTCCGTCAATGTTAAGGGCTGCAAACAGCATTAAATCTTTATAGTACTCCGGCGTTGTTGTCTCTGCGTTGTGCACCCAAAAGGTTACGTGGTCAGCTACCTGTGAATGAAAATTCAGAAACATTGCAAGAGAGTTGTCTCCGTAAGTTGTTGTAGTTATGAAATTTTTGATGTTTTTGACTTCCGGTTCGGTAAGAGAATCCGGCTGTCCGTAATTTACTTCCAAGTTAACTCCGCTTGATGAGCAGCGTGAGTATCCGTGAGCAACACCGTCCGGGTTTGAAAATGGCAATATGTAAAAAATAACATGATTTCTCAATTCTTTTGCATAAGCGCTATTACCTGTAAGATAATCAATTATACCATCCAAATTCCAGCTGGAAGGGGACTCGCTGGGATGGATTCTGCCGTGCATGTAAATTCTTACTTTTCCTTTGTCCGGAAGGTATGTGTTTGTGATCATAAGTGTATTCATCTCCCTGCCTTCTCTGCTCTTTCCCATGGAATAAATTGCAACACCCATTTTATATTTCCAATCTTCCATTCTCTCTTTCAGGTACTTATTGGTATATGGAATATAGTATGCAACGTATGCGGAATCACGCTCATAAGTCTTTGTTGTTAAATCTGTTTTTGGTGCTTCATCCTTTGAATATCTCTGCCACTCTTTGCCGTTGTAACTGTAGAACGGTGCACGGGAATCTGTATCAAACATATTGATTGTAACTGATTTTCCCTTAACGCCTGTCATCAAAAAGTAGTACCATCTGCTGCTTGGGTCCAGTGTGCTGTCAACGGGATTCACAGGATCCTTGCGGCTGGTTATATTATATGTTAGATGCTGTATGGAATCTCCTGAGGATGTGACCGTTGTGTCAATAGATAAGAATTTTATCTCAGCTACGGCTCCGCTTTCAAAATTATCATAGAACCTTATTTTATCTGAGATTTTTGCATAAACCGTACTGTCTTTTGCGGCAACCGGCAAAGATTGTGAATAGGCGGCTGTTAAGGAAACAACTGATAATGCGTATATTGCAGCTATTATTACTATAGGTTTTTTCATGATTTTACTTATGATATTATATTTTACAATTTTTACCATTTGCGTAACAGGTTCAAATTTGTATTTGAATCGCTCTTAACAGTTTTTTTTGTTTAGCCTCTTTTGGTTTTTTAGGTTTTGGATTCTCAACTGAATATGCAAATAATGCATAATCCCCTTTGCACGGGTCACCCGGAAACGCCTGGGCGCAAAAGTCAGTGATCTCTTTAGCTGTTTTGTAATCAGATGTTTTTCTGTCCGTTATCCCAAGGTCAAGCGCCGTCTCATACACGTGGACATCTAGCGGAATAATCAGGTCTGCCGGAGATATTGTCTTCCAAAGTCCAAAATCTACTGCTCCGTCATTGCGTACCATCCATCTGCGGAACATGTGAATTTTTTTATTAGGCATTTTTAAAGCACTCTTCTGCCCAAAAATCTGAACTCTCATCTGGTCCGGTGTAAGAGGCTCAAGAGTTTGATGTTCAGTGTAATATTTACGCAAATTCCCGCATATCATTGCAAATTCGCTCCACTTAACGGTGCGGTGCAAGCTCTTATCTTCATTCCTGTACTTGCCGGCCATTACATATTCGTATGGTTTCCAGTGCATTTCATTCATGGCACGTTCCGTATCCCTTAATATCATAGCTCTCCTTCCCCATGCAAGATGTGCAGCAATAATCCCTGCAATTTCAATATCTTGCAGCTGAACCTTATAACTGTCGGGAACCGGAAAATTTTCCTCCGGCTGCAATGCATTGAATAGCAGATAGAAATGGCGCGGAAAAATGATGGGGTCTTTGCCGCGGAAATGACTGATAGTGTCATACTCGCAACCCAGCCTGGCAATAGTTTCTATTATTTCAGATTTCTCCATAGGAGAGGCGAATTTACACAAAAAAAGAGGCACATCGCTGCGCCCCTTAAATCTTTGTCAAACCAAGAAATTATTTCTGATTGTATTTCTTGTATCTGCTATAGAACTTATCTACACGTCCGGCTGTATCTACTAGCTTCATCTTACCTGTAAAGAACGGGTGAGATGAACTGGAGATCTCTACCTTTACCAAAGGGTAGGTCTGACCGTCTATATCAATTGTCTCTCTGGTAGCCTCACAACTTCTTGTGATAAACACCTGATCATTAGACATATCCTTGAAAGCTACAAGTCGGTAGGTTTCGGGATGAATTCCTTTTCTCATATCCTTATTATTTAATTGGAGCGCAAATGTACAATTATTTTACTTTGAAACAAAAAATGGCAACATTTTTATCTCCTTGCGGTCAATTTATTACACTAATCACTACTTGATTCTGAAGAGCGGTTCATCTTCATAAAGCAGCATTTTTTTGGTTTTCTTTATCCACTTCTGCTCCTCTGTCTTAACGTGTTCCTTTACTTCATCTAAATCTCCGTTGCCTTGTACAAAATCTATAAGTTCTTTATCTCCAAGCAATAATTCTATTGCCGTTTTATCATTTCCGGCTTCGTATTTTCCTGGACGGAATTGGAAGCCCGGACAATTATCTTTTATGAATCTCATTATACGCAAATTGTGCAGCAAGGCATTATATTGATTCCTGGGATTTAGCAGCAGTTGAAAACCATAACAGCACTCATTTGCAAACTTGTGGTAAGTTGGAATAAATTTTAGCCAGCGCATGTATGCTCCCTCATCTGCAATTGGGTTTTGGGAATCGTTCCAGTTTGAATAACCGTGTTCCTTGTTGAAAGTCAGCAAGTTTTCCATAAACGGCGCTCCAAAAATTTCAAAAGGCCTGGTGGTTCCGCGCCCCTCGCTCACATTTGTTCCTTCCCAAAGACATTGGCCGGAATAAAATTTAGCCGTAAAAAAACCGGGAAAATTTGGGGATGGCGGAACGCTCCACGGCATAAGATCTCTGTTAACAGCTGATGCTCTGTAAGATATTATGTGCAACGGAAATTTAGCCCCAATCTTGTTGTAGAGAAAATAAGAGAGTTCTCCAATTGTAAGTCCGTGACGGTGAGGTATTCCCTCAATTCCAATAAAGGATCGGTATCCCGCTCTCAGAGCGCTTCCTTCTACCTGTCTGCCCGCGGGATTTGCTCTGTCTATTACATAAACGGTCAGTTGGATATTGTTGTCCTTTAGAACATTAAACAGATTGCAAATTGTTGTGGGATAGGTGAAATAACGGCATCCGGCATCTTGAAGTTCAATTACCAGCGCATCCAAATCTGTAAGTTTGTCTGCTTGCGCAGAGAGAGAATCCTCGCTGTTCCCGTATAGGGAAACAAACTCTACATCTTTGAGTCCCATGTTTTTATAGACCTCGGTTTCATTCATTTTTACTTGGTCTTGCAACTCTCCAAACAGGCCGTGCTCCGGGGTAAAAACTCTCTTTAGTACTCCTCTTTTTGCCAGCGTTTCAAAGAGATATTCACCTCTTTCCGGGTCCCATGCCGTTTGATTGCAAAGGATTCCCAGCTTTCCTTTATGCAGCACCAGATCTTCTTGCTGCAGTAATGAACTTGTTCTAAATGAAAACATATCAAAACATTAATCGCGACAGAAGACACTGATAATGAGTAATCTGTCGCGATTTTTAAGTTAATTATTTAGTCGATTTTTTAATTATGGCGTTTACGTTTGCAATTATATCTTTTGCAATAGCATCAACTTGTTTTTTGGTAGGGGCCTCGCAGTATAAACGTATAATTGGCTCTGTGTTAGATTTTCTAAGCTGCGCCCAGCTGCGCTTCTCATCCATGTTGATTTTAACTCCGTCAATTGTTGAAATATCATATTTTGAGTACAACGCTGCAATTTTCTTTAGCACGGCGTCAACTACTTTTGGCTCTGAGATTTCTATTCTGTTTTTGGAAATAAAATACTGAGGATATGTTGCACGCAACTGTGTCATCTTAATTTTCTTATGTGCAAGATTGCTCAAGAATAATGCTACGCCCATGTAAGCATCTCTGCCGCAATGCAATGCAGGGAAAATAACTCCTCCGTTTCCCTCTCCTCCAATAACGGCTCCAACCTTATGCATCACTGTAGTTACGTTAACCTCTCCAACGGCGGCGGGATAATATTTCTCTCCGCAGGCTTCCGTAATATCTCTTAAAGCCCTTGTAGATGACATATTTGAGACGGTAGGGCCTTTCTTCTTTTCCAGCACATATGCTGCGCAAGAGACCAAAGTATATTCCTCTCCAAACGGCGTTCCGTCTTCACACATAAATGCAAGACGGTCAACATCCGGGTCTACGGAAATTCCAAGGTTTGCCTTTTCCTTAACCACCATAGCCGAAAGTTGCGTAAGATTTTTTGGAAGCGGCTCAGGGTTATGCGCAAAATTTCCCGTTGGGTTGCAGTTTAACTCTATGTATTTGATTCCCAGCTTTTTAAGAAGCTTTGGCATTGTTACTCCGCCAACAGAATTTATGGCGTCCAGGACAACTTTAAATTTTGCCTTTTTAATTGCGGCAACGTCAACAAATGAATTTTTAAGCACCGCATTAATATGAGCATCTGTAAAATCTTTATTTTCCAGGGTCCCGATAGAATCAACTTCTGCAAAATTAAAACTCTCTTTATCGGCGGTCTCTACAACTGCCGCGCCTTCTGCGGCGTTTAGAAATTCACCTTTGTTATTTAGGAGTTTTAGCGCATTCCACTGTTTTGGATTGTGAGAAGCAGTGAGGATTATTCCTCCGTCCGCCCTTTCCAAAATTACCGCCATCTCAGTGGTAGGGGTGGAGGCCAGTCCTGCGTTGATGACATCTATTCCGCAGGAAATCAGCGTACCGCAGACTATTTGCTGTACCATAGAACCGCTCAGTCTGGCATCTCTTCCTACAACAACTTTAAGTCTTTTTTTCTTTGGAAATTTTTTCCTTAGTTCCGCGCAATAGGCTGCAGAAAATTTCACAATATCAACTGGAGTAAGAGAATCTCCAACCTTTCCTCCTATTGTCCCCCTAATGCCGGATATTGATTTAATTAATGTCATTTATTCTACTCCTTTTATTTAATAAAAAATCATTCCGTCACATTGACGGAATGGTTTAAAACATTTTTACTTACGCTTAAACCGCCGGAGGCAAGCACAAGAAAGTTGCTGCAAATGAAAGAATTGCATACAACTCAGGGAATACGGCAAGAATCATTGTTTTTCCAAAAACATCTTGTCCGTTGCTCATCTCATTAACGCCGTTTGAGCAAATGGCAGCCTGTCTGATTGCAGATAGATAACCAACAAGTCCAAGACCAAGTCCCGCGGCTAAAACCGCACCGCCCATATTGATGGTGAAGTTTGCCATAAGAGGACCGGAATAGGCCTTTATTCTGTTGTACATTAAGAAGAACCCGGCAAAACCATAAAGACCCTGTGTCGCAGGCAGAGCAGACAAAATCATTGCCTTTCCAAACATATCCGGATTTTTCTTTAGGCCGGCAATTGTGCAGTTACCTGCCATTACTACACCGACAGAGCTTCCCATACCGGAACCGGCAAGCATAATGCCAAGTCCCACATAAGCTAAAATTAATGCTAGATTTACCATAATTTATTGTTATTTAATTAATTAAATTCTTTTTTTTCACAACAGATAAACTGTCGCGATGCTATTTTTTAATTTTTACAAGAGGTTTATACTCTCTTCCGCCCCCTTCAAATCCTACATTTTTATAAAATTCTACAAATGTCAAACGCATTGGATGAACAAATGCTCCAAGGCAGCAAAGAAGCAATACAAATGTGTGACATGCAATTAAGAAAATTGCTGCAATTACAGGTCCTGCATAAGGTACAGTACCTATCTGAGCACCAACTGAATTCACAACAAAACCAAGGCAGCCTCCGGATGTTCCAAGTCCAAAGAGACGGATATAGGAAAGAGTGTCTCCAAATACTCCTGTGATATCATAGAACGCATATAGGCCGGAACCAAATCTTGCAAGAGGGTTTTTGCTGTTTGAGGTGAAGAAAAATATGAGAACAGCTCCCGCAACACCAACCCACTTGAACCAAGACGGTACTCCAAAGTGGGAAACGGAATTTGCATAAGCAATTGCGCACCAGATTATTAGAAGAATCCATCCTATTATTGGCAAAGCGGGTATAATCCCTTTTTCTTTGATGGTGAAAACAGCGCTCAATATTCTTGCAAACACAATTTGAACCAAGCCAAAGATGATTGCAAACCAGAACATCTGCATGTCATCAAAAAGGAAGTTGCCGTAGGCCGTTCCTTTGATAAAAGAGAAATCTTTAATGCTCAAGCCAAAGACTACGCCGTTTACCGCAGGCATTATGATTGAGCCAATTCCAAGGCAAATAACAAGCTTGCCAATTGACTTAATCATGCCTTTTGTTTTTAACGTTACAAATATTCCGGTAAGCAAAATTACAAGACCGTATCCCATATCGCCAAGGCAGAATCCAAAGAACAGCATGTAGAAAATTGCAAAGTATGGGGTTAGGTCATGCTCTCCGTAATTTGGCGGCATATACATTCCGCTGATTGGCTCAAACAATCTGTTGAACCAATTGTTTTTAAGGGAGATAGGAGGATTGTCTTCAACTTTTGCCTTAGCTTTAATATAGTAAACGCCTTCTGAATTATTGTTGAAATAATTCTCCAGTTTGTTGTCATCTTCAGTAGGGGCAAAACCTTCAAAGACATGCAGCGTATCTTCTGCCGCTTTCTCTGAACTCTCTCCGGCCATGTACAAATCAGCTCTCTCTACCAAAGATTTTTGAGCTCTTTCCAATGCGGGAATAGTTGAAGTTAAATCTATAAGGATTTTTTTATTTCTCTCTATCTCTTTATTTAATCTTGCAACTTCTTCACTTGCAAGGTTAACTGAATTCTCAGGGAATTTTGCCTCCGGCGTGGAGATCTTAATTTCCTCACCCTTAGCGGACAGCAGCATAAAGTATATTTTGCCGCGGTTATTGTTAAGTACTTGCATCGGGTACTGCTCTCCAAGAGAAGCGTTAAATTTCTTCTCAGAAACGGAGTAGAAATGAGGAGTATATCCCAGCCCTTTAATTTTATTAATGTTCTCCGGATTAAAATCTCCCCATGGGGTAGCTTCCAGCACTTGCCCCTTTGCAGTTGCAAGTTCTGCAGTCAGTCTCCTTTTCTCCTCAAATGCATTTGTGTCATACTCTATAACAGCCTCATCTTCAGAACTATTTGGCTGCATAATATTAGAAAGAATATCAATTTTTATATTCTCTTTCTCAGCCTCTTTCTTGATTATCTTAAGATCCCTGATTAATGCTTTGCACCTTGCAATCTTTTCAAAAAGATCCCTGGACTCTTCATCCACAGGACGGCTCTTGCGCGTAATATCCATTAGTCCAAGCTCTTGCAGACCATTAAGGAATCCTTCAACGTCTTTGTGGAAAATCACAAAGGAGTATTTTGTCATCTTCTTAATCATCTCTCGCTAACATCTATCTCAGATGCCTCCATATAATTACGCTCTCCTTTCTCTCCCAAATCCCTAAGCAGTTCCTCTTCCTCCTCAAGCACATGTCTCTCCTTTACAATCTTCTGAGAAGCCTTGGACAAGTTCTCCTCATCCTCCATATATCTCTTTATTTTTCTAATAGCTTCCTGATATCCGGGTATTTGCACCTTTTCATACAAATTAACCTTCTGCGTAGTTTTTTTACGCGAATAGTCCAGCAGCCTCATTTTCTCTTTGTATATCTCAGACTCAATGCCAATCTGTGCAAGATTCTGCAGAATGTCTACGCCGTCAGAATACCAAAGGGGCTTCTTGAACAAATCAAACTCTTTAACATCATACTCAACTTTTTCCAGCCCGGGTGTCTTGATTCCCGCAACTTTCTCTGTTTTAAGCTTTACATCCTTAACAGAGATAAGTCCCGGTTCAAATTCATTCCATAGTGCGGCAAGATAATCATATGACTTAAGGGCTTTATCAAGTTCATCCAGCAACTTCTGGCTCTTAACTTTAGCATTCTTTACCTCCACACGCAGAGCGCTCTCCTTATTCTTGAGAGTAGGGAGCGCGTTGGTTCTAACCTTCAACTGCTTGTTCAGGTTGTTAAGCGCCGTCTTGTTATATTGAAACTTAATTGCCATAATTAGCTGTTATATAGATATATTCACGACAGGCTAAGCCTTGTCCCAATATTTGTCTACAAGTTTCTGTTTAATTCCAAGCTCTTCCGGCTTGAAGTATTTCTTAAACAATTTCCATCCTGTATCCAGCATCTCGTCTATCTTGATGTTAACATCAATAGAAAGAAGTTTGGTTGAATATTCTTTAGCATACTCCAGACAGCGCATATCATAATCGCTCAAGTCAAAACCGTTCTCCAGTTTTGTCTTTGCATTAGCAGCATCCGCGTAAAGTCTTACTCCCGTGTTCATTACCTGAGCATGATCCTCTCTTGTCTTCTTGCCTATTACTAACTGTTTAAGACGGGAAAGCGAGCGGAACGGGTCAACAATAATTTTTCCCGTATCAGTATCTGTTCTCAGAAATAGCTGACCTTCCGTAATATATCCAGTATTATCCGGGATAGCGTGAGTAATATCTCCGTCATTCAAAGTTGTGACTGCAATAATTGTAATTGAGCCTCCGTCAGGAAGTTGCACGGCCTTCTCATAAATTTTTGCAAGGTCAGAATACAAAGAGCCTGGCATAGAATCTTTGGAAGGAATCTGATCCATACGGTTGCTGACTATGGAAAGGGCATCTGCATATAATGTCATATCTGTCAGCAGTACAAGTACTTTCTGATTTTTGTCCACTGCAAAATATTCAGCTGCCGTAAGCGCCATATCTGGAATTAGAAGTCTCTCAACGGGCGGTTCCTCGGTTGTGTTTACAAAACTTATGATTTTGTTTAGAGCTCCTTCATCTTCAAATTTTTGTTTGAAATACAAGTAATCATCATTAGAAAGCCCCATCCCGCCAAGGATTATTTTATCAACGTCGGCTCTTAATGCAACATCCGCCATTACCTGATTATAAGGCTGATCCGGGTCCGCAAAGAATGGAATCTTCTGTCCTGATACAAGCGTATTGTTAAGGTCAATTCCTGCAATACCTGTCGGGATTAATTGAGACGGCTGCTTTCTTTTATACGGATTTACGCTTGGTCCTCCAATGTGTCTTCTTTCTCCATCAACTTTTGGACCTCCGTCAATAGGGTCACCGTATGCGTTAAAAAACCTTCCGCTTAATTCCTCGCTTACATTTAGCGCAGGAGGTTCACCAAAAAATTCAACTTCTGCGTTTGTCGGAATTCCTTCCGTTCCTGCAAATATCTGAAGGGTAACTAAATCCTTCTTTATCTTTACAACCTGGGCAAGACGTCCCGCAACTTTTGCAAGCTCGTCATTGGAGATACCGTTTGCCTTAAGAGAAACGGTAGCCTTTGTAATTGCCTCAAGCTTAGTGTATACTTTTTGAAAAGCGTTATTTGCCATTTTCTTCCAAAGTTTTATCCAGCTGCTTCAGATACTTGTTGAAATCTTCGCTCTTAAATGCGGAGTAGTTCATCTGACGCATAATGTTGATTAAGTTCTTAAAGTATTCTATGCACTGTTCAAATCTGTCAAATTCAAATTGTTTATCGCATATTTCCAGTACTTTATTCAGCATGAATTCCTGCCTTTCCAATGAGGACTGGCAGTCAACCGCATCAAATGCATCCTGCTGAAGAATAATAAAGTCCAGAAGCTCGCTCTTCCAATATCTCATGTGGTATTCCATTGGAACGCCGTCATCTCCCAAAATGTTTATTTGGTCGTGAGCCTCTTTACCTCTTAGTATTATGTTCTTTGCTTTGTAAACGTTTTTAACCCAGTTAGGGCTTATTCTTTTTGAGAAATACTCTTCAATCTCCGGATATTCCAGATACTTTGAGTATGAATCAATTGGATCAATGGAAGGATATCTCTTTCCGTCCGCTCTTGCCTGGCTTAAAGCATAAAAACATCTTGCGCATTTCTTTGTGGATTCCGTAACAGGCTCCTTTAAGTTACCTCCAGCAGGAGATACGGTTCCTATGAATGTAACAGAACCTGTGTTGCCGTTGTTAAGTACAACAACTCCGGCGCGTGAATAGAAATTGGAGATGATAGAGGACAAATCAACCGGGAACGCATCTGCTCCGGGGAGCTCTTCCATTCTGTTTGACATCTCTCTCAAAGCCTGCGCCCATCTGGATGTTGAGTCTGCCAACAGCAAGACTTTCAGCCCCATGGCACGGTAATACTCTCCAATTGTCATTGCGGTATAAACGGACGCCTCTCTGGCTGCAACGGGCATATTGGAAGTATTGCAAATGATAATTGTTCTTTCAATTAATTTTCTTCCTGTTCTAGTATCTACAAGTTCAGGGAACTCTGCAAATATTTCAACAACCTCATTTGCACGCTCGCCGCACGCAGCCATGATAATAATGTCAGCTTCTGCCTGTTGTGCAATCGCATGTTGAATGACGGTCTTGCCGCACCCAAAAGGTCCCGGAATAAATCCCGTACCTCCCTCTGCAATAGGGTTTAACGTATCTATTGCGCGCACGCCTGTCTCCATTATTTTATATGGACGCGGTTTCTCTTTATATCCCTCTATGGCAACCTTAACCGGCCACTTTTGTGTCATGTCAACTTTGACCTCTTCACCTTTTTCATTGGTTAGAACAGCCATTGTATCGTGAATTTTATAGTTGCCTGCTGCTGCTACGCTCTTTACAGTGTATTCTCCATTAAATGAGAATGGTACCATAATTTTATGAGGCATCCATCCCTCTTTGACTTCACCTAGCCAGTCAGCTGCAGCTACTTTATCTCCCGGTTTTGCTATTGGTTTAAACTCCCAAATTTTTTCTGAGTCAAGAGGGGAAGTATATTCTCCTCTCTTAAGGAAGACATCCTTCATAGTTGCCAGGTTGTCCTGAAGTCCATCATAATTACTTGACAATAAGCCTGGTCCAAGCGTGACCTCAAGCATGCGCCCTTCAAATTCTACGGGATCTCCAACTTTAAGTCCTCTAGTACTCTCATATACCTGAGTAGAAGCGGTGTTGCCGTTGACCTTGATAACCTCGGCCATCAGTTTGACTCCCTCCAAGTCAATGAAGCACAGCTCATTTTGAGCAACCGGACCATCCACTTCTACGGATACCAGGTTGGATACAATTCCCGTGACTTTACCTTTTGTTTTCATTTATTGTTGTTATAATTTTTTATCCCGACAGTTTACACAAATTTATTTGTTGTGCCTGCGTTAAACTCAACACCTTTAAAGGTGCCGCGTACTTCATCTACAAGTTTCTTAAACAGAGCCTTGCCTGTTTCTCTGTCTAGCTTGTTCCATCTCTCTACAAGTTTTCCTTTTACAAGAAAAGCCAGTATTACATCAATGTCAAAGAAATCAAAAGAGGTGAATTCATTAATCTTGCACCATTTGAATTCATCCAGTTTTCTCTCTTTTTCTAGAATATCAGAGGTGTGAAAGATTGTATCAATATTCTGAGTCTCACAGCTATCCAATGTTACAGCAATGCCCTCTTTTTCATCGAATCCAATTTCTTGGTCAGATGGCAGAACAACAGAATACTTTTTTATAAGTTCTTTGTTTTCTGTCTCATCTCCCTTGAAAAGTTTGCCGGCAAGAAACTTCACTTTAATGTTCCGTATGATGCGATCCAATCTAAAGTAACGTTTAATAAACATGCAACGGCTTTCTTGAACTTTGGTATAGAAATCCATTGTAAGAGACTTCTCATCAAAGCCTTTCTCTAAAAACTCTATAAGTTTCTGATCTTCAAGAGAACATTGTCTCCAGATTTCCTCTCTCACAGTGGCGTAATTGAACATATTGTTGTCTCCGCCCGGTGCAAGTTCAGGCAATCCTCCAATTATGTAATAGTAATTATTCACCAAATAGGAGTTTTTTGGTCTTAGGTCTCAAAAATTCTGAAATCATATTTTCAAAAGATTTATCAGTGAAGCTGATGTAATATCCGCTCCCCTTTGGACCAACTTTAAAACCGTTTTCAATGTCCTTATCATAAGAGACATTGATCCCTGCATTGCAGTATTTTGCAAGCTCGCCACTAACAAAAGCATCCATCTCTTGCTTTTTGCCCTCCGGTAGAATTAAATCCAGTGAAGAATGTTTTCCTGAGGCGGGATTAAAAGCGGCAACTACAGTTTTTATGATTGATTGTAGAAACTCCTTTTCGCTCAGGCCTTTAGCAATAGGTTCCGCAACACTTTTGGCAGTTATGGCCTGCTCAATTTTTTGACGTACGGTTGTAAGTGCCTGAATGGAAGCCATCTTAATATCTCCGTCCGCTTTCATTTTCAATCCCTCGCAATCTTTGCGAGTTTTAAGCATAAGAGCATCAGCCTCTTCACGCGCTTCGGCAATAATTTTTGCCGCCTCTTGCCTGGCTTTGGCAAGCATCTCATCCGCATCCTTTTTACCCTTGGACAAACCTTCTTTGTACAATTTGTCCGTTAATTCCTGCAATTTGTCTTGCATCTTTATATTATTTTAAATTTCTCTATTTCAAATAATTACACTGGAGATAAATAATCTTATCCCAAGAAGCTAAGCAAAATACCTGCCGCAACGGCGCTGCCTATAACTCCTGCAACGTTAGGTCCCATTGCATGCATAAGCAGGTAATTGGTAGGGTCATACTGCTGTCCAATCATCTGAGAAACACGTGCTGAATCCGGTACTGCAGATACGCCAGCATTCCCGATAAGAGGATTTAATTTGTTGCCTTCCTTTAAGAAAAGGTTAATAACCTTGCAGAAAATAACGCCGCCAAATGTTGCAAAAATAAATGACATTGCTCCAAGAGCAAATATCATTACTGACTTCATTTGCAGGAATTTATCCGCCTGAGTAGAGCAACCTACCGTTAAACCTATAAGGATAACAACTATATCATTTAGAGGACCTCTTGCAGTTTCTGCAAGTCTTCTTGTAACTCCGCTCTCTTTAAGCAAGTTTCCAAAGAATAACATTCCCAGCAATGGAATACCTGACGGAACTAAAAATGCGGTCAGTAAGAAACCAATAATTGGGAACATGATTTTTTCTTGCTGCTGAACAGGCCTTGGAGGTCTCATCCTTATAAGTCTCTCTTTGTGAGTTGTAAGAGCCTTCATGATAGGAGGTTGAATTACAGGCACCAGAGCCATGTAAGAATATGCCGAAACAGAAATTGCTCCAACTAAATCAGGGGCTAATTTTCCTGACAAGAATATAGCGGTTGGACCGTCTGCGCCTCCGATGATTCCAATAGCTCCAGCCTCTGCCGGAGTGAATCCAAGAAGCAATGCTCCAATATATGCCGCAAAAATTCCTAACTGTGCTGCAGCTCCAACCAACAATAATTTTGGATTAGATATCAGCGCGGAGAAATCTGTCATTGCGCCGATTCCCAAAAATATCAACGGTGGATAGAATCCTTTCTTAACACCCAGATATAGAATGTTTAAGACAGATCCATCCTCATAGATTCCAACTTGCATTCCAGGGAACAAAGGAATATTTCCCACTATCATTCCAAATCCTATAGGGATTAGAAGCAGCGGCTCCCAATTCTTTTTGATTGCCAAATAGATAAAAAGCAATCCGACCACTATCATAATCAGGTGCCCCCATGTGCAGTTGGCAAAACCTGTATACTGGACGAATAGTTTTAAGTTGGCAATGATGTTTGATTCTAAAATCATAATCTTCAATGTATTATCCGATTATTGCAATAGTGTCTCCCTCCAGCACAGAATCGCTCTTGCTGACTTTTAGTTCTTTAATTGTACCATCGCAAGTTGCTTCAATTACATTTTCCATCTTCATGGCCTCAAGAACAACAATCTTTTGTCCCTTCTTTACAGCCTGTCCCTCTTTAACTGCAACTTCCAGAATTACACCCGGTAGCGGCGTTGTAACCCTTGAGCCTCCGGCTTCGCTCTCAACTGCCGGCTTATCAATAACAATATTTGCCCTTCCAGGCGTTGTTTTGCGCGCAAACTTAACGGGAGCAGCTGCCTTCTTAATAGGCTTGTCAAACTCAACCTTAAAAGGTGTTCCGTTAACTTCCACATTAGCAGCATTATCTTCACTGTCTTCAATAGAGATAGCGTAGTCAGTGCCGTTAATCTTTAATTTATATTCTTTCATAAAATTCTATTTTTTCTCTAATTATGTTTTAAAAATCCCGACAGTTATTTTCTCCTTACTTGAGGGGTCTCTCTTAACAAGTAAACTTTCTCGCCCCATGGTGAGTATCTTCTTGATTTATTCTCAATAGTGACAATATTGCTCTCATCATCATGGATTTCTGTTTCTTGTCTGTACAGGTGGCAAGCCATTGCAATTGCAGCAATAACTTCTGCATTAGGCATATCTGCATCAACAGCAGTATTGATTTTAGTTTTGTCGACAGAAATTCCCTTTGCGGCAGCCTCTTTCTTCTTAGTCTTCCTGATAGAGTTCTTTCCCACTTGTTTAAAGCTCAAGTAAAGAACAATCAATCCAAGGAATACTACTGACATTGCCGTAACAGAAAGAATCCATCCGATAGGGTCCATCTTACTCATTTTCTGAGATTTTGATACAATTGGATCGGTATAGTTTGTTTGTCTGGGAGTTGGGTACTTCAAAATTACAAAACCTCCATTTGAAGGAATCTTTTCGTCAACAGATGTTTTTCTGAATGACCTCTGGTTCCATGCGTAAGGAAGATGCTTTCCCTCTCCGTCTGCAATTCTTCCATAAGACTTATCTGCAGGTATTTGCGGAATTTTTATGTAATCTACAAGTTGCTTCCCGTCGGGAGCATAGATGTACAATGTTTTCACATTATCTAGAGTAAAATTCATATGGAAGGGACCTTTTGTTGTATCGCCGTCTGCATACAATAAGAAGAAATGTCTGTATTGAATTTGTGTGGCGGTGTTTCCCTTGGGTATCATGAAAGTGTGCAGCGGCTTAACTTCGTTTTCTTTTATTGGCTGATCGGTAACAAAGAAACCTGATACGTCAACCATTCCGTAGGCGGAATTGAATAATTCTATCCACCCGCAGTGTGAACCCTCCTCATTTGTAATGCCAGATTGATCATTGGTCTGTATCTCATTGATTCTTATATCAATGGCACTCTGGGCAAACAAATTTGGCGAGATTAGCAGCGCGCCGGCCAGTATTAATAATTTGAGATAACTTTTCATCACATCAAAAATTATAGAGGCAGGTTATCATGCTTTTTAGCCGGATTCGTAACTCTTTTTGTAGCAAGTTGTTGCAAGGCTCTAATGATTCTGAACCTTGTATTGCGTGGCTCAATTACATCATCTATATATCCGTATTTTGCTGCATTATAAGGGTTTGCAAATGCATCTCTGTATTCCTTCTCTTTTTGCGCTGAAAAAGCCTTTGGATCTTTCTCTTCTTTTAGCTCTTTGCTGCAAAGAATTTCAATAGCACCGCTAGGACCCATAACCGCAATTTCTGCAGAAGGCCATGCATAGTTGATATCACCTCTTAAGTGCTTGCTGCTCATGACGCAATAAGCTCCGCCGTATGCCTTTCTAAGAACAACGGTGATTTTTGGTACGGTAGCTTCTCCATAAGCATAAAGGAGTTTTGCTCCGTGCAGAATAATTCCGTTGTACTCTTGCTGAGTTCCCGGAAGAAATCCCGGAACATCTTCCAATGTAACTAATGGAATATTGAATGCATCACAGAAGCGAACAAATCTTGCAGCCTTTCTGCTTGAGTTTGAATCTAATACGCCTGCAAGAACCGCCGGCTGGTTGGCAACAATTCCAACAGCTACACCGTCAAATCTTGCAAATCCAGTGATTATATTTCTTGCATAATCCTTGTGAACCTCCAGGAATTTTCTGTCATCAACTATGGACGCAATGACTGCATACATATCGTATGGCTTGTTAGGATTGTCCGGGATTATTTCATTTAGAACATCATCTTTTCTATCGATAGGGTCATCTGTCGGGACCTCAGGAGTGGTCTCAAGATTGTTCTGAGGCAAATATGACAGCAGTTCTCTGATTGTTTCAAAGCCCTCATCTTCAGTATCTACGGCAAATTGAGCAACGCCGCTCTTGCTTGCGTGAACGCTTGAGCCGCCAAGCTGTTCTTGCGTAACATCCTCACCTAGAACTGATTTAACTACTTTAGGTCCAGTCAGGAACATATAGCTTCCTTTAACCATTACGTTGAAATCCGTTAGCGCAGGGGAATATACAGCACCGCCGGCGCATGGACCAAAAATTGCAGATATTTGTGGAATAACGCCGCTTGCCAAAATATTTCTCTGGAAAATTTCCGTATATCCTGCAAGGGCGTTGACACCCTCCTGTATACGTGCACCGCCGGAGTCATTGATTCCAATTACCGGGGCACCAACTTTCATTGCCATGTCCATGACTTTGCAAATTTTTTGTGCAAAAGTCTCTGACAGTGAACCTCCAAAGACAGTAAAGTCTTGTGCAAAAACGTAAACCAGACGTCCTCCTATTGTACCATAACCTGTTACCACGCCGTCCCCAAGAAATGTGCTTTTCTCCATTTCAAAATTTGTACAGCGGTGAGTGACAAACATATCAAACTCTTCAAAGCTGCCCTCATCCAAAAGCATGTTAATTCTTTCACGTGCAGTATACTTACCTTTTTTGTGCTGGGAATCAATCCTTGCTTGACCTCCGCCCAAGCGCGCTTTCTCTCTGAGAGCGATAAGCGCTTTAACTTCTTCTAGCTGCTGACTCATATATATTTTTATTTGTTATTTTTTATTTGGTTTCTCGCAAATTTCAGTCAGAACTCCAAGAGTAGATTTTGGATGCAAAAATGCAATATTCAATCCTTCTGCTCCGGGACGAGGAGCCTGGTCTATAAGTCTGATGCCCTTGGCTTTAAGCTCATCAAGACATGTCTGAACACTTGGAGTTGCAAAAGCAATATGATGAATTCCTTCTCCTCTTTTCTCTATGAATTTTGCAATAGTGCCCTCGGGGTCAGTGCTCTCCAAAAGCTCAAGCTTTGTTTGTCCAATTTTGAAGAATGCCGTTTTAACTTTTTGATCCTTAACCTCTTCTATAGAGTAACATTTAAGGCCAAGCATTTTTTCATAATAGGGAATAGCTTCATCTAGAGATTTGACAGCTATACCCAAATGTTCAATATGTGTTAATTCCATAATTAGATCTTTGATTATTGTTATAAAAACTCAGTTTTGTTCAAACAAAAATTACTCATTTTAATTAGGGGGCAAATTTAAGAAATATTATACCTTTGTCAAAGTTTAAAAGAGGTTGTTTTTGCCACAATTTGTGAACAATAAATCAACCACTTATTGAGTTGACGCCCCGTAAGAGACGGCTATAGTCAGAATGTTATGAAATTAAAGTTTAATAATTATTATCTGCTGATACTCTGGAGGTTAGTATTAGCTTATGTTTTGTACTCAATATGCAGGATACTCTTTATTGCCTGCAACTACTCACTGATTGAAAATCCGTCTTTTTCTCAGATTATGAGAATGATGGGGGGAGGTTTAAGATTTGACACAACAGCAATTCTATATACCAACATACTTTACATATTCTTCTCTTTTTTGCCTTTGCCATATGTGAAGCGTCCTAAGTTCCAGAAAATCCTTAAGTGGTTTTATGTAATTGTCAATTTCCTTGCTGTCTCTGTAAATCTTGCAGATACGGCTTATTTCAGATTTTCTTTCCGTCGCACCTCTATGACTTTCTTTTCTGAATTTACGGGAGGGGTTAAGATTGGAAAAATACTTGCGGACAGTTTTGTGATGTATTGGTATTTATTTGCGCTGGCTTTTGTTTTTCTGATTTTACTTATTTGGCTATCGGGAAGTTACGGAAAAGATTGCAGACCGCTTTATTGTTCTACCGTAGGTCATGATGTTAAGTACTATAATGCAACAGACTACGGTGCCAAATTTTATGTTAGACAAGCTATTGCCCTCATTATCACCATTCCCATTTTTGTAATAGGAGTGCGCGGTGGTGCAACCAGAACCACCAGGCCAATAACGCTCAGCAATGCCGGTCAGTACGTGGAACGTTCTACACAGACGGCTGCAGTTTTAAATACACCTTTCTGTCTTATTAGGACAATCGGCAAAGGAAAATATACCAGACAAGACTTTTACAAGAGTTATGAAGAAGCGGAAAGATATTACACTCCATTTCATTCTTATGACTTGGGTGATGCTTTGAATAACGATATGTTAAATATCACATCTTCAACTCCTTCTAAAATGAATGTGGTTGTCATTATTTTGGAAAGCTTTGGAGCTGAGAACATGGACTTTTTGAATCCTTCTTTGAATAAGCAGTTTACTCCGTTTTTGGATTCTTTGAGCAGGGAGGGTATTTTATGTACAAATGCTTTTGCAAACGGACGTAAATCCATTGATGCCGTCCCGTCTTTACTTGCTTCCATTCCAAGTCTTTTGACTCCGTTTATTGTTACTCCTTATGCCAATGACAGAATTCACGGACTTCCCTATATACTTGATTCTCTTGGATATCATACAGCCTTCTTTCATGGGGCGCCGGATAACTCTATGGGCATTAAGGCTGTAACTCATTTATGCGGCGTGCAGAATTACTACGGCAAAACAGAGTTTAATGATGACTCCCAGTTTGACGGTGCATGGGGTATTTGGGATGAGCCGTTTCTGCAGTTTGTAGGGAGGACTGTAAGCACATTTAAAGAGCCTTTTTTCACCGGTGTATTTACAGTCTCTTCTCACCATCCATTTAAAGTACCGGCTAAGTATGACAAGGTTTTGCCTGCCGGCAAGACGCCTTTGCTAAAGCCTGTGGCATACACAGATATGGCATTGCGCAAATTTTTTGCGTATGCATCAAAGCAGCCTTGGTTTAAGAGAACTATATTTGTTTTATCATCTGACCACGGCACATTCTGGAAGAATGCTCCGCAGTTTGCCAACCCGATTGGAAATACAAGGATCCCTATAATATATTATGCTCCCGGTTTCATTAAGCCGCAGCGTTATATCTCTGTAACTCAGCAAATTGATGTTATGCCTACAGTATTGGATATGATAGGTTACAAAGGAAAGTTCTTTGGTTTTGGCAACAGTATAATAGGCGAGAAACACCGTACAAGGTTTGCCATTAATTTCTCGACAGATGAGTTTCAAATGGTTAAGGGCGAGGGTGATACGCTGCTTATTCGTGGTGATAAGGGACTGACTGCGGTTTATGTTTTGTCAAAAGATCCAACTCTGCAGCATAATCTGCTTGCGCCCGGAAGTGTCAGTGGAGGCACAAAACCTTCAGCGGGACCGCATTATGGGCATGAGGCTAATCCGGGGATTAGGAATGCAGAATGTTTGCATCATCAGGATGATTTTTTTAAGGCTGTTATTCAGCAGTACGTTAATCGCCTGATTGATAATCGAGTTCACTAACAAATTCACTAACAAAAAAAGCCGCAAGGTAATTGCGGCTAAGTGATCATAACGCGGCTATTATTATTTCTCTTCCTCTATATCAGAAAGATCAAGCAGATGATAAACATTCTGAACATCCTCATCCTCCTCAATCTTATCGATAAGCTTGAGGTTATCTTCCATCTGATCTTTAGGCAGTTTCTTAAGGTCAACTGTAGGGATTCTCTCAAATCCGCCGCTTACTAATTCATACTTGTGGTCATCCAAGTATTTTTGAATTGTGCCGAATGACTTGTAGCCTCCGTATATGTTGATGTAAGTATTTACGTTTCCGTCCTTATCCTCTTCCTCCGCCTTGAAAACCTCATCTGCTCCGCAGTCAATAAGCTCTAGCTC
Organism: Candidatus Egerieousia sp.; assembly: GCA_035403105.1. GTDB lineage: Bacteria > Bacteroidota > Bacteroidia > Bacteroidales > UBA932 > Egerieousia. The sequence continues at coordinate 32,976 of DAONEN010000017.1, forward strand.
TAGTTCATCCATCTCTATAGACTTTTCTGCGTTGTCTTTAATTTTAAAGACACATTTGTGGTCAAACATAAAGTCTACGCTGCCTGATGTTTGAAGAGTGCCACCAAATTTTGTGAAGTAGCTTCTGATATTTGCAACTGTACGGGTAGGGTTGTCTGTTGCAGTCTCAATAAGGATTGCAATTCCGTGAGGCCCGTATCCCTCATAAACAACTTCTTTGTAATCTTGCTGGTCTTTTTCTGCAGCATGTTTGATTGCTCTGTCTATGTTATCCTTGGGCATGTTCTCCGTCTTTGCGGTCTGAATTATTGCACGCAAAGTTGGATTGAAGTTTGGATCACAGCCGCCATTTTTGGCAGCAATTGTTATCTCTTTTCCAAGACGAGTGAACACGCGGGCCATGTGTCCCCATCTCTTAAATTTTCTCTCTTTTCTGAATTCAAAAGCTCTTCCCATAAAATTCTGTAAACTGATAGATTATATCTATCGTGTTATTTTATTAATTCAATCTCTGTATTTATTCTTGAGATGTATTTTTCTACCTCAACGCCTTCCGGGGAATTAGGATAACTGTACTTTATTTTCTCATACATCTTAAGGGCGTCGTCCTTTTTATTAAGTGCTTCATAACTTGTTGCGGCCTTCATTAGATATGCGGCAGAGAAAATATTATCGCTAATATCTGCCGCTTTCTTAAAGTACTCTACGGCTGTCTTGTTATCTCCTTTGTTAACGTAAGCGTCTCCAATGCATGCTGTTGCGCGTCCAAGCATAATTTTGTCATTGCCTTTGTATTTCTTTAGAGAAGATATAGCTTTGTCATAATTTCCAAGCTGGAATTCACAGATCCCGGCGTACATATAGATTGCCTCACCTGCCTTTGCGCCATATTCTTTCTCTACCTTGGCAAAACCAAGAGCATTTCCGTCTCCGTTTAGAGCCAGATTAAATGAGTCCAGCCTAAAGTAGCGCTCTGCTACAAACATCTGATTCTGAGCCTCTTTTTGTCTTGGCACAACTATGAAGTAATGGTAAGCCGCTATTAAGGCGGCAACTGCAATTACTCCTCCGATGATGTATATCATCGGCTTTTTATACTTCTCAAAAAATTGTTCGGTCCTTGTTAAGGCTTCTCCAACGTTTGCATTTGCATCTTGCTGAGCCTTTGCGTTCTTGTTATTATTAGACATAATTCTTGTTTTTTATGCAGGGTGCAAATTTACAACATTTTACCAAACGCCAAAATGGAAAATGCCTTTTTTTAAGTGAATTTTGATAACTTTGTGAGCATTAACGCCGAGATATGTTTCTAAATAGGATATTAGTCACAAACTTTAAGAATATTGCTTCTGCAGATTTGGCATTCTCAAAGAAAATCAATTGCATAAGCGGCAATAACGGAGAGGGAAAAACCAATTTGTTAGATGCAATTTATTATCTATCAATGACTAAGAGTTTTTTTCATTTTCCCGACAGTTTTTCCATTCTTCATGGAGCCGTATCTGCAGCTCTTAATGGCACATATTCAATGGACGATGGTACGGAAAATAAAATCAGCCTTGGACTAGTAGCAAAGAAGCAGCAGAGGGATGATGCCGGCACTTTAGAGGAGAAGGCTCTAAAGCGTAATGACAAGAGTTATAAAAAGTTATCTGAGCATATAGGTCTTCTGCCAATCGTTATGGTGTCTCCTTCTGATGTGGCGCTTGTGAATTCCGGCGGCGAGGAGAGGCGTAAGTTTATAAATGCACTGCTTTCTCAGGTTGATAATGAGTATCTTGTAAGAATACAAAACTATTATAGGCTGCTTGCTCAGAGAAATAAGCTGCTTAAAGATGAAAAATATTCAGCCGATTTGCT